>JBMOHZ010000316.1:0-3493 GCA_049317585.1 Paludibacter sp. | reverse complement strand
AATCAGTATCAGCATCCAAATTAAGGCGTATCTTAATTGTTTTCCTACGGTTATAAAGTGTGTTTTTGCTCATATCTAAAAGCAAACAAGAATCAGGTATATTTATTTTTAAGCAAATAAGTGCAATGACCACACGATCGGTATCTGTCAGTTCCTCGTATTGCTCTTTTAGTTTTACAATTTTGCCTTCAAACAATTTATCAACCTCATGTGTATAATAAAGCCAGTCCTTCGGCGATAAAGTAGCCTGTTTTGTTATTTCATTCAAAAAGTCATCCTTTTTCTCTTTGCTCATTAATCCTTTGTTCAATCTGTTGAATAGCAATGTATTTTCAATCTTACTCTCAAGCTTCGAGAATAACAATTCCCTTTTTTGCAGGTTCTGAATAGCTGATGTTTCGTTTTCAAACAGTAAACGTTGGTTCTCCATTTTATGCTCTGTTTGTTTCCTTTTGTATCTGTTTCTGGCCAACAGAAAAAACACTATTAAAGTTAATAAACCAACTAACAGGAATGCAATCCAGCTTATCTTTGTCTGATTTGCAATATTCAACTTCGCATTCTCTTCTTCTTTTACAGTTAAATCGTATTGTTTGTCAATACTATGGAGTTTACTAGTCAGATTCTGTTTGAAGTTTGAATCTCTAAGAATATATGACTTCTCAAGATAATTATATGCTTTTTTATAATCGTTACTGTTTTGGGCAATTAATGCAGCTGCATGTAGTCCAATTATTTTGTAAGGTGAACTTTCGGGTTCAGTCAGTGATAAATTAAGATAAAAATTTGCTGAATCCATTTTGTTAAGCTTAGAATAAATGTATGCCAAATAGGCTCCATAGCAGTAACGCTGACTTGGTGAAAACTCAAATCCTTTCAATAAACATTCTTTCGATCGGATAAAATCCTTATTGTATAACAGTTTACCTTGATTTGCCAAAATATAGTAATAATTAGTCGAATCACCTACAGCCTTTGATGTCTTTAGAGCTAAATTTGAATAATGCATAACACTATCGAATGGATAATCTAATTGATTATACATTTTTGAAATCTCTCTGTATGCATAAGCTGTATATTTTATGTTTTTTGATTGATTAAAATAGTGTAGTGATTTTTTAAAATAAGACAGCGATTTATTATAAGTTTCTTCCTCCATGCATATATATCCCAAACTGAATTGGACCAATCCTTTCAATTTGTTATCATTTGTTTGGGCTAATACGTTTTCAGCTTCCTTATAAGCCGCCATTGCTTCTTTATCTTTTTGGAGTAACTCCGATATACAACCCAACAAATAATAGGATGTCCCGCTTTGTGTTTTCAACTTGCTGTTTTTATAATAATTTACAGCAATACAGATAACGCTGTCGGATGTAAATTTCTTTTGAAGTTTGTAACAGGCATGAGTATAATGCAAGCACCAAGCGGCATAATCAGCTTTCGCAAGCTGTTGAGGATTTGATATTGAACTTAATAGTTGAAATGAACTATCCGGTGCCGTATCCAACAATTTTTCGGCTTCCAATATAACTTCATTTCGAGTATAGTATCCTTGACACGAAATGAAAAATAAAATAAAAAGAATAAACCCGTATATTTTCATTTCAACTTGATATTGTTTTTTTTCTTTGAAGTTTTGAATATTCCAATTATTGGTTAGTTAAAAATGCCCTAATATTTAAGAAATTTGTAAGCCTTACCAATTTATTTTTTCGTTAAATTTTAAACAGCTAATTATCTGCAACATAAAAAGTCATTTACATCTTGCCTTACCACACTTTTTTTTGGACAATTAAATGAAGCTGTATAACTTTGGGTACAAATTTAATTAAAATTATTCAATCATTAAAAAAACATTCCCTATGAAACGCTCAATTGTATTTTCTTTTTTATTCGTACTGTTAACGAGTAGTTTTTTTGCCTCAGCTACTGAGATTAATTTATTAAAAGGTCCGATACTACCTGGTCCTAAACCTCTTTCTTTTACATTTTCTACGGTTACAGCATTTATTAGTGAAACTGAGTTAGCAGTTTATTTTGACTCATCCGTTGGTAATGCAACTATTACGGTGTACGATGCCAATGATAATGTAGTATCGCAAGAAACAGTTGATACGGATTTAACTTCGGAAGAATTTATTGCAGCCAATGCTTGGACAAGTGGAAATTATACGCTTGAAATAACGTATGGAACTACAACCTTAATAGGTGAGTTTAGCGTAGAATAATATTTAGCCTTGATTGTGAAATCACCTTCCTGCGAGTCAGAAATGATTCGTTGGTAGGTGATATTTTAACGGATGAAAAATTGACGACCAACGCTTTCGGTCTTTTAGTTCAGAAGTAGTCCGAAAAATAATATAATTAGACCTACATAAAATAGTGAAAATAATAACGTACAAATTTAAAACTAACAAAAATGAAAACAAGAATTTTATCATTTACAGTTGCAATTCTATTTACTCTTACTAGTTACGCTCAACTTAAAGTATTATCTTCAGGTAGAGTTGAGACTCACAACCAAACTGTTGTATATAGTAATCCAACTAATCCAACTGATGGAGTTGATATTGTTGGAGAGAATCCAAATCTGTCAAACGGACTTGATTTGATATGGGGTTACTTTAGTTCATTACAACCTAACAACCCAGGATTATTAACATTAGGATCATGGAATGGTGCCTATTTTACTGTTCGTGCAAATGGAAATGTTGGGATATTTAACAACAATCCGGGTGAAGCACTCGAAGTAGGTACTACAGGTACAAATTATCAGGTTAAGATTAATGGAAATCTAGTATTAACTTCTGACGAACGAGCAAAGGAAAATATTAAAGATTTAGATTCAGATTTACAAAAAATCAAACAATTAAGAAGTGTATCGTATAATCTAAAATCAATTGTTGATAAACCAAATCAGAACAACTTTGTGAAAAATGAGGGTGGAGTTGTTAAACCTGTATTTGAACCAAAGTCAGATAAAAAACATACCGGAAGAAAATACTATGGATTTTTAGCACAAGATTTGGAAACAATTTTTCCTGATTTGGTTTACAAAGACTCTGCAGGATATTTAAGTGTAGATTACATAGGAATGATTCCTGTAATAGTGAAAGCCTTGAATGAACAAAGTAAACTGATTGATACCCAAAATGAAAAAATCAACGAACTCGAAACTCGCTTAACAAAAGTAGATGGAGAACAACAAGTTGGACTTAAAAAAGTTAATTCTCTATTGGGGTCAAAAACGGAAGATGTAAATACACTCACTTATCCTGTACTTGAACAGAATAATCCTAACCCTTTTAGTGTTTCAACATCAATCAATTATTATTTACCTGAAATTACAGGAAATGCTTCTATTTATGTTTATGATATGAATGGAGTTCAATTAAAAAGTTATCCAATTAACCAAAAAGGAAAAGGAAACATCATTATACAAGGTTCAGAATTTGCAGCAGGGATGTATCTTTACGCTTTGATAGCCGAT
>JBMOHZ010000315.1:0-3493 GCA_049317585.1 Paludibacter sp. | reverse complement strand
GGATCAGAAGTAGCCGATTCAATTTCGACATACATCGATGTAGCATCAATTTTGGAGATTGTGAGTTTAATTCCCGAAGCAGTTTCAGCAGGGATATTAAAGTGCGTTACTGTTGTTTGGCAAAAAGTTGACTCAACAGCTTTTGCAGCATTTACCGAAGCTACTATAGCAGCCAATAGTAAAAAGAATTTAGTAATTTTTTTCATGATAAAAATTTTTAATTGTTTTGTTTTTAATTTTTTCGCTTCAAAGCTTCCGTAAAGTTGTTTGAAATAACAATGGCAAAAATAGATGCTATAATGGTATAAAGTCAAATTTTTTCCCACACATAAATACAATTTACAATTAAAAATAATACGCAATACCTCAACAATAATATTTATAACTTGCTAATTATCATTGCAATATAAATATATGTGTTATATAACATATTTCAATACCACTTCACACAACTCAAAAAGTGTTAATATTGAATGTTTTTAAGCAACCCCATTTTCAAAACTCGTAAATTTAACATTATGAAGGCCTTTACTACAACATTGATTTTTGCATTATTTACACTATTGGCATTTGCCAGCCAACCACTTGTACGTAATTTTACTCGTAAGGACTATAAATCGGGCACTCAAAACTGGTCAATTACGCAGGACAAGCAAAACAAAATGTATTTTGCAAACAACAATGGTTTATTAGTTTTTGATGGAAAAAACTGGGCAGTTACACCTATTAAAAACGGCACAAATGTACGCTCCATACTATACGATGGCGAATCAAAATTTTATGTCTCGACTTTTAATGAGTTTGGTTATTTTCAAATGAATAAGGAGGGAATTATGCAATACTATTCTCTTTCGGAATCATTGAATATTAAACCTTCAGGTTCAAACGAACTTTACAATATATATAAGGATGAAAAACTAATATATTTTCAGGGCGAAAAAAACGTGTATGTATACGACCAAAAAGTAGTTAAAAAATTTGAATTCGGCTACAAAATCGACGCCTCATCTATTGTACATAATATCCTGTTTGTATCGAGCAAGCAAAGTGGACTGTTTATGCTCAATGGCGACTTATTTGTTCGTGTTCAAGGTTCCGAAATTTTAATAAACAAAAAAGTAAGTGCAATTTTGCCTTTTGCCAACAATCAAGTACTAATAACCACTAGTTTCGATGGCGTATTTTTATACAATGGCCTTACAATTGTACCTTTTTGGACAGGTGCCGATGCTTTTCTGAAAGCCAACCAGGTGTTTTGTGCTACTACTAATGGCCGACAAATAGTGTATGGAACTGTGCAACGAGGTATTGTGATTCAAAACATTGCCGATGGCAGTATTAATTTTGTTAATACCTATACTGGTTTGCAAAACAATACGGTACTTAGTGC
The DNA here is from genome assembly GCA_049317585.1 of Paludibacter sp. Lineage (GTDB taxonomy): Bacteria > Bacteroidota > Bacteroidia > Bacteroidales > Paludibacteraceae > Paludibacter. The sequence continues at coordinate 2,103 of JBMOHZ010000315.1, read as the reverse complement.
CTCGTTCGACAATCAGCAAAACCTATGGCTCGGCTTGGATAATGGAATTGATTATGTAATGCTCAATAGCCCAATACGGAATATATTTGGCACAAATAACTTATTTGGAGCTGGTTATACTTCACACCTCAAAGATAAAATTCTATACTTTGGAACCAATCAAGGGTTGTATTCTACTTCATTTCCTCTCCCTACAAACGACAAACCACTCCAACTGAATTTAATTAAAGGTATGGAAGGGCAAGTATGGTGCTTGAACGAAATTGACAACACACTTTTTTGCGGCGATGATCAAGGTGCATTTATAATTTCCAAAAACTCTGTGGAACGTATTCAAGGGCTTAGTGGTACATGGACGTTTAAAGCTCTACGTAAGCATCCAAATGTAATACTAGGATGTTCGTATCAAGGCTTGTTTATACTCAAAAAAACTAGCGGTAAATGGAGATTATCTCACTTTCTAAAGGGTGGGTTCAACGAATCGAGCCCTATGTTCGAAGAAGACAACGATGGGTCAATATGGTTTAGTCATTGGCTGCGTGGACTGTACCGTTTAACACTCAATGCCAATTTGGATAGCATTATTCAGTATAAATTGTACAATTCCAAAAACGGGTTACCATACGATAGAACAAATACTGTTTTCAGAGTAGATAATAATTTGGTTTTTTCGTCGAGTAAGGGCTTTTATAGTTTTAATTCTAAAACAAATACATTTAATCCGAATGTAAAATGGAACAGCTTGTTTGGAAACTCAGCTTCGGATATCCGATTGCACGAAAGCCCGAATGGCGATGTGTGGTGCGCCTCAGGAAGGTTTATTGGCATTGCCCGAAAAGATAAAAACAACAATTACGCCATCGATTCGCTCACTTATCGCATTTTACAACCTAAAATAATTATTGGTTTTGAGCATTTCAATGTTATTGACAACAACAACCTTATTTTTAGCAACGAAGATGGTTTTAGCTGGATAAACACGACAAAAAGAGCCAATGACAAACCAAATTTCAAAGTATTATTAACAAGCATTATAGCCTCCAATTCAAATTTCTCTGAAACTCAATCGCAGCACTTTTTACCTAATGTTTCAGCAAAAGCTTCAATTAAAAACAGTCATAACTCGGTACGATTTGAATTTGTGGCTCCCGAATACCGCAACGAGGGCTTGGTTGAATACAGTTATATGCTCGAAAACTATGATAAATCATGGTCGGAGTTTAGTAGTCAGAACATGAAAGAATATAATAAACTGCCACGCGGCAATTATGTATTTAAAGTAAAAGCACGCTCTTTACTCGAAAAAAACAGTGTAACATGTTCCTACGAATTTACAATTTTACCTGCTTGGTACGAATCTACTTTGGCATTTATTATTTACATTATTATTATTTTAATAGCTATAGGTGAGGTTATTATCTGGGTAAACAAAAAATCGACAAAAGGTGCACGCGACATGGAGCAACTGAAAGAAAAGGAGATTCAGGAACAGAAAAAAGTGTTTGAAGCCGAAAACCAAGCCAAAAAGAAAGAGATTAAGGAGCTGAAAAATCAACAATTGCAATACGAGCTGCGCCACAAAGCGCAAGAACTTGCCAGTTCGACTATGAACCTCATACGCAAAAACGAAATGTTGGCCGATATTATGGGAAACATAACCAAAGCCACCGAAGAAATTAAAAAGAATGGTGATGTAAATGCCGTACTTACGCGCTTAGGGAAAATGGAACGCAACATCAAGCAAAATATAGAGCAGGATAAAAACTGGAAACGGTTCGAAGAAAACTTTGATTTGGTGTACGAAAACTACCTCAAACGCCTTGGTGAAAGTTATCCAGAACTGAATATGAGCGACAAAAAGATTTGTGCTTATATCAAAATGGACCTGTCGTCCAAAGACATGGCTCCATTGCTCAATATGTCAGTACGCAGTATCGAAACCAATCGCTACCGCATACGTCAAAAACTATCATTAGGCCGGGATGTGAATCTATCTGACTTTTTGCAGAAGTTTTAAATGTACTATAAGAACAATGTCACTTGCAATAGGGATAAAATAAAAAAGAATTAGTCCACTTTACCTTACCCCATTACCCCCGAAAA
>JBMOHZ010000314.1:0-3495 GCA_049317585.1 Paludibacter sp. | reverse complement strand
TGAACTTTAGCCTTTTCGGGTAAGAAACGACCAATATCTAAGGTGGTTGAAAAATTCATTTGGTACAAATCCTCCTGACGGCGATCGAGCACATTACTTTCGATACTTCCAAAACCAGCTGTTTCGGTTCGTCCAGAGAAGTTAATGCTACCCAAATCGGATAGTCCGATAGCCAAATTACCCATGGCAGCCCATCCTCCAGCTTCGTCAAATTCTGACATACGCAATTCGTTCACCCAAATTTCACCTGTTTTAACTTCGCCATTTACCGAATTATTGCGAACACCAATCATTATGTTTTCCACTTCGGAAATAGAAGGGTTACCCACCACGCGGATTTTATTTTTTCCTTTGTCGTAAAACGGTATGTAGTCGGATATATAAGAACCATTTTGTTTGGACTCATTCCGTTTGAGTTTAGCATTTGTAAGTACCGAAAATGGGAAATCGAACATGTTTTCCGCTGGCCAAACTATGCTACGATCCGACTCCGATTCGTTTGAATAAATTCCAACATCGGTTAGTTTCAGCGGTATTTCGTATTCGTAGTAGTTGTTAGTCATATCCGAACCCAAACGAATATAACAACTCAAATCATAATCGTTGAGTTTGGTAATGTCGCCAGTTGGTTTTTCGGCATGTACAAACATTTGTAATCGCTTATATTGACGCATATCGTACATTGTTTTTTTGTAAACGCCACGTGCATCATTTGGAGCTAAATTGATAACTTTCATTACCATAGCTTGCTCGTTGAGTTTAGCAATTTGAGCTTGCCCTGGATCAATAACACGCGTTACTCCCGGAGGAAGCACATAGTTCACGGGTGTTTTGTCCGAATTTTCTTCAATATTAACTGCCTGAACGTCCAACGCACCAGTTGTAATAGGCATTTTTCCTGGTAAATTCAGTTCCTTAGTATATTTACGCCACTCGCCACGCACCAACTCCATAGTTGCAAAACGCAAGTGCGTTTCTTTTTCGAAATTAGACATAAACAAACGTACAAAGCGTATGGACTTAAAGTTACGAATGCTTCCCACTTTTTCGCGGTATTCCCTTATTGGAATTTTAAACTGATACCATGTTACATCTTCGGCACTACCATTGGCTAAATTTACGGTTGAAGTGTAACTATCAGTAATGTAATTTCGTCCAACTTGTAAGGAATCACGTTTTATAGCCACCTTGTATTGGAAGTATTTTTCATATTCGTTGAGTGTATTATCACCATTCACATCTTCCACATTAGGGAGCGATGTAGCTGTAGTAGTGTATGTTTCCTGCGAATTATCAGCATCAGGCGAGTTACCTTCGGTTCCATTAAAGCGTTTGTAGCGTTTCAGTATGCTAGCTTCTTCTTTGTCGTAATCGGTACTTTTGTAAAACTGATAATCGTCGCCAGATGGGTCGTTTAAGGGCGAAAACTTATCGTCGGTCAATGTTTGCAATGCTTGTGGATTCAATTTAGTTTTCAATTTATCCACATAATCTTTATAAGTGGGAAAAATAAATTCGTTTGTACTTGACAATCCATCCATTCCCACATCTTGTTTTACGCGTGCTCCAGGCGTATTATCAAAAGCAGTAACAGTTGATTGCGTTTTTGGAACACGTCCCCAAATAGTTTGTTCGGTTTTTGTTAAGTCGCCATCAATAGGAAGTCCGTGCTCGAACGATTTTTTACCATCTTTCAGCACATCCTCACTAATATCGCCTAAGTTGAAGTATAAATCACCACCTGCTTTAGGGTCATTTTTATCGTAAATAAATGGGTCCATCATCCAAAATTCAATGTATTCCACATTCGAAGTTTCGAAATCAGTTGCATCCATTTTTCGCATAATACCACCCCAACGTTTTTTAGGATTTAGCAAATTGCCATTTCCATCAATATCGTCGGCATCCAGATTATATGGTCCACGCTCGGTAGGATAGTATGATAAGTTCATAACTGTAAGTAAGTTACGGTCAGTTATAATAACATCTTTATTTGGAAACACTTCTTTTACCTGTACATCGCGTGTGTAATGGTTCGATTGCGATTCGGCATTATTGCGTAAATGCTGCGGAGTAGTACGAGTAGGATTTTTCGAATTTAAGTTTTGATCCACATAATACCATGCCATTAATGCGCGGTTTTTACCATAATCAACTGTAGTGCTTGCTGCTTCGGGAAACAAGGCATTGGGATCGGGATTATACGGTGTTGATGCCAAATACCAATTTACAGGATAATGAATGTCGATGGACGTTTTGGTAGATTCAAAATCGTCGATATAGGCTTGTCCTTGCGAACCAACAACTTTGGAATGGCCTGGAATTAATTGTGCAAACTCAGCATTCAGCGCTATAGTTGATGGTTTAGTAGCATTTACAAATGGTAGTTTATCGAGCATATTTGTAAGCCATTGCGACTCGGCACGCCATGCTGTATTCATACCCCATATTGTATTGGAAATGGGTTCGTTGCCTGTATTTACCTTTTGCGTTAGCGGTTGTTCCGAAAGGTGCATAATGGTTCCACCCAAGCTGAAGTCTTTGTTGAATTGATACTCCAAATGCGTGCCCATCAGGGATTTGCGTTGCATATTGAAAGTAGACTGATTCTCCAGTTTTACATCAATATTTGTTCCGGATTCAATAATAGATTGATTGAGAATGGACACAGTTCCCATGGTATAGTCAACCGTATAATCCACGTTTTCGACCAATGTAGCACCACCAGCAGTTACAGTAACCGAACCACGAGGTACATTCATGGCATTAAGTCTGATTTCGGAACCTCCAGCCGATTTATATTCGCCCACAATGCGGAATTTATTTCGTTCGCTTAATTCCTGAGCAACTACCAACGTAGAATCGTAGAGTTCCTGAAAAACATATTTTTGTGCGATACTAGCATTACCAATCATTTTATTCAAGTGTGAACCAAAAGGCTCCAATACTGGAAAAAATATTCTTCCTGTCGACGAATTTGCTGTTAGATCTTCTATGTAGTCGAACTTGCCATCGGGAGCAATATTGTTCTTCACATCCAAGCGATCCAGATTCATCACTTTTAGCAATAATTTATTTTTGATGTCTCCTTCGCTAATATATTGTAAATCAGTTCCAATAGAGTCGTTTCGATAAACGATATTCAGTTCGAAATTATCTTTTTCAATTTGCATAGCACCTAAGGAATACACGTTTTTCATCATCAAATCCCACAAGTTGCGTTGTGGAAGTTGAGTAGTGCTCTTCAGTAATTTCACAATTAAGGCATCGGGCGCAGTAACTGCATCAGTCGAGAATTCCCCCACTTGATACACATTGCCTCGATACGTATATTCAAAAGCTACACCAAGAACGTCGTCGGGGTTTAATTGCGATTTTAATGAAATGATACCCAGTGTATTATTAACAGTGTATTCAGTTGGTTCCAGTTTACGTGCACTTTCAATTTTTTCAAAATCCTCACCTCCAATAACACCTTTAGAACCAAAGGCGTCG
>JBMOHZ010000313.1:0-3528 GCA_049317585.1 Paludibacter sp. | reverse complement strand
TTTACAACAGCGATGCGTTCAACACGGCTCACCCCGACAGGTTGACTATTTCGATGGAGCCAACTTCGGCGTACCAAACCATTACAAAAAATACCTTTTACAATTCGACTTTTAAAATTACGTTTAATCCTTACAACGGATTCAGTCTGGGACGTGCCAAGGACACCATTCCGCCTATGACCAATCAGGGGCACCGTGTTACACAGAATATTTTTTATTCCTCGCGCAATACACGTCAGTTGCCTATGAGTTTTACTTATGGTTTTAAAAACTACAAACAACTGTTTGGTGTTTGCGACAGCAACTATTATTTACAACCTTTTGCGTTGGATACCATGGTGGCTTCGATGGTGGATAGTGGTTACACCAAAACACGTCGGTTGGTTTATGGCGTAAATGAGTGGAAAAAGACCTTTGAGCCCAACAGCGTATTCCGATTTGCAGAATATCCGGCCACATTTACATCTCCGCAAGCCAATCTTTTTGCTTCAAATTCCAACTTTACAACCGGCACTTCGGGTTGGTTTTACGATTCGGAAAATGTAACAAGTCCCGGAGGCTGGACAAGTACAGGCGGATTGGATGGCGGTTGTGCATTAATTGACCTGACTTCTGCCAATTCCACGTCAACAATTCTTTCAAGCTCACGACTTTATAGAATGTTAGGAACTGTGAATGAAGGTGATGTGTATCTACTGAACTTTTCGGCTATATCGAATTCAAATACGGCAAAACTGAATATCAATTTTACAAACAGTACAGGAACAAGCCCGAAAACCTACAAATTGAGTACAACACGAAAAGAATATTCCATCCCAATTACTTTCAATGATAATGGTGGAGGCAGTGGTCAATACCTTTATTTCACACTCCATGATAAAGGCGCAAGGGTTTGGCTGGATAATATCAGTATTCAAAAAGTGACTGTCAATCAGACAGCGGCTGCTTCGGTAGTTCGTTTTGAAGTTAACGAAACTGAAGTGGCCAAACAGGTTAATCTGGGAAGTTTAACTTACAAAGATGTATTTGGAACTGTTTATACGGGAATAATAACGCTGGATCCATATACTTCGAAAATATTGGTGAAATACGACAGTACGCAGGTAGTTACACAAACGGAAAATACATCAAATCAACAACTTAAGGTATATCCTTGTCCAAATCCGGGCAATAAATCGATGAATATTATTGTCAGAAGTCCGGAGCAAACCAGTACCAAAATGCGCATTTTCTCTATAAATGGTTTTGAAGTTCTTAATAGGGAATTTGCGTTGAGTGCAGGAGAAAACAGATTTACAATCAACGCATTACCTAAAGGAATGTATTTTATCGAAAGTCTGACTGCGGGCGGAAATCGTGATGTTACCAAATTTGTACAATAGTTAAGATTAAAAAAATGAAAAAACACATACTCCTGATTCTTTTAGTAACTAATCTTGTTTCGTATTCTCGCGATACCGATATAGGTTGGGGACCGACTATTTTAACAGATAAAAATATTTATGTATCCACAACCGGAAATGATACTTCGGGCGATGGAACATTTGCAAAACCATACCTGACACTGACGAAAGCTAAAACTGTTGCCAATACGGCAAAAGGCAGCAGCACAAACGGCGTAACAATATGGCTTAGAGCCGGAACGTATTACCTGCCCGCAACATTTCTAATTACAAGCTCTGATGGCGGTTCGCAAGGGAAACCAATAATTTATCGGGCTTATACCAACGAAAATGTGATTATTAGCGGAACAAAAGCTGTAAATCCTGCCAATTGGATCAGCTATAGCGGACCAACAACCCGTTTGCATCCTTCGGTAACTGCTTCAAATATAAAGGAATGCACGTTGGCCAATCTGAATATGGCTGTAACCGGACTTATGCCCGACAAAATAAACGATGTAAACAACGGATTTTATCAATTTACCAATCTGCCAGCTTTTTACTGGAATGGTGTTCGTCAGGATTTAGCACGTTTCCCGAACGACTTTCCGAATTATATGGAAGTAAAACAGGTAGTTACAGGTGGCGATGCAACGGTTGCGGGTGTTTTTCAGTACAAAACAGCCACATCCGAATTGTACGATGCCAATATGAACAAAGTATCTGGTCGTGAAGCGGCATGGGCGGCTGCATTAAGTCATGGTGTGTATGTAAAAGGTTACTGGCGCGTAAACTGGCAAATTACAACGCTTAAAGTAACGGGTATTGATTTGGCAAACAAAACAATGACAGTTACTCCGGCAGTCACATTGGGAAATAAATATAAATTGCCGCTTGGCTCGGGACATGAACCGTATTATGTAGTGAATCTACTCGAGGAAATTGACCAACCCGGCGAATGGTGTATCGATAATCAGGATGGAAAAGTGTATCTGTATGCTCCGGCAGCAATCACAAGTTCTAATCTTCGTTTTTCGGACAATAAAAATCCGATGATTGATATAAACGGAGCTTCTTACATTCAGTTTATTGGATTGGAACTGGCTAATAATCTGGGAAATGCTGTAAAAATGACTAATTGTAACAATGTGCAGCTGAATGGTTGTATCATTCACGATGTTGAATACGATGCAGTAGTAATAAATGGCGGAACAAATTGCGGTGTGCTGAGTTCCAATCTGTACGATTTAGGCGCTACGGGCGTGTTGATGGGTGCAGCAGGAAGCGAATCCGCGCCTTCGAACCATTTTGTAACCAATTGCCATATTTATAATTTTGGTTATCTGAATAATATTTATGCAGCTTCTATCAATCTGGCTTATAAAAATATAGCACTTTTTGGCGCCAAAGCCGATTATAATCTCATTCACGATTGCCCGCATGCGGGAGTTTTGCATGGTGGTTCCAATAATATTTTTGAGTACAACGATGTGTTTCGTACTTCGAAATGTTCCGACGATATGGGCGCATTTTATTGCTTTACCGATTCCAATGCCAATGGCGGAAATATTTTGCGTTATAATCTGATGCACAATTCATTACAGGGCGATGGCGTATATTTTGACCATTATGGGTTAAATGATAAAGCCTACTCTAATATGGCTTATCAGGTAAACCGTGCGTATTTGTATCGAGCAGGATGGAATCAGGATATCCAAAACAATATTGCGTACAAATGCCGGCAGGGTTTTCAGTTTGCTATGGCATTTACTGGTGCTAAGGCACTGAATAATGTGGCAGTTGGCAATGCCAAACAATATGTGTTACTTAATGGCTCGTTAGACGCTTCGAACAAAACCTACAACACAATGAATCTGAAATATACCAACGAGGCGACACTCGATTTTAGTTTGCAATCCGGTTCACAGGTGTTTAAGGATATTCCGGCATTTGAGAATTTTCCATCTTCCAAAGTTGGGTTATTTATCGACAGTTACCGCATTCAGAAAGTGAAACCTTCGAATTATAACGTTAATCCGTCGATGTCGGGGGTATATGGGTCGTAAGATAGAGTAAAGAGCAAAGAACAAAGAATCAAGACATTTTTAAGAAATAAACTAAATGAGAATCCACTATATAATTTTAC
>JBMOHZ010000312.1:0-3540 GCA_049317585.1 Paludibacter sp. | reverse complement strand
TACAAGTTTTAAAGGCGCTACAAATGGCAATTTAAATTTAGACGAATTCGAAAAAATACAAACCAGATTATTAGTATCTTATGCATTCTAAAAAGAAAAAACTCATTGGCTTGCTCGCAATAATCGTTGTGATAGCAGCTTGTAAATCGGCACTTTATATGCCAAGTTCGAATAACACAGCTAAAGGTGCTGACATTTCAAAATTACAACAAGGCAGAGAGCTTTACATAAATAAATGCGGAAGTTGCCATACGCTTTTTGCACCCGAAAAATACAACAAAACTGATTGGGCAAAATGGGTTAACCGAATGGCGCCAAAGGCTAAACTTACCGAAGAACAAAAAGTCCTTGTACAAGCTTATCTTACAAAGGGCGAATAAATCATAGTAAATTAAATTTTCAAATCATTTATCTATCTTTGCATACAATTTTGATAAATAGAAATGAAAAAAATAAATATAAGCATATTGATTTTTAGTGTGTTAACACTAAAAACTTTTGCTCAAACCGTAAAATACGCTCCTGCATGGTTTGGTCCCAATGCGAATCCGGTACCAGAAATGACTGATGCGCGCATACCAACCAAAACAACAGTGAGTTTAATGGGTGATTATTACTTTGGCTATGGCGATAAAACCACTAATGGCTACGTAAAAATTGAAATCCCTCTCATACCTGAGCGTGTTTCGCTGAAACTGTGGGCAACAACACTCGAAAACTATGAAGTTACTCCTCAACTGAGTGCTAAACGTGGAATGAATGGGAACTTGACAGGCAAACCAAATGGCGATTTGTATGTACAAACACGCATTTCGCTGCTAAAAGAGCGAAAAAAAGCACCGGCCATTATCTTTAATTCAACTTTAAAAACAGCTTCGGGAACAAATTTTGACGAACGACGATATTTTGATACGCCAGGCTATTATTTCGATGTGGAATTTGGAAAGTCATTTTACACAAAAAACAAATTTATAAACGAAATTCGTACCGTTGGAAATCTAGGTTTTCTGTGTTGGGAAACTACGGGTAGCCGACAAAACGATGCGCCCATGTATGGAGCAAAACTTATTTTAGGAAACGAAAAATGGAAATTAGATAATACGCTTTCAGGCTATTGGGGATGGATGCATACCAGCGCTCGTTATGGAGCTGATTATGGTGATGCGCCCTTGGTTTATACTGCTAAATTAACTATTCTTGCAGGATACATGGATTATTTTGCTCAATATCAATATGGTATCAAGGATTTTCCGTATCAGCAAATCCGCTTGGGAATTAGTTTTCCAATAGAAAAACTAACACCGAAAATGACCCCTAACCCCTAAAGGGGAATAAATTACATTTGATTAAATATATAATGATTGAAAATATTCAAAACGATACTAACTCATTTCCCCGCAATTTATCCCGATACAATCGGGAGGGGTTAGGGGTTGAGCGTAATTCTTTCGAAATCATGGCTCCAGCCGGTTCGTGGGAAAGCCTTTCGGCAGCTATAAAAGCGGGTGCCGACTCAGTGTATTTTGGCATCGAAAAGCTGAATATGCGTGCCAAATCGAGTTCCAACTTTACAACTGAAGATTTGCGCGAAATTGTACGTATTTGCAACGATAATAATGTTAAAAGTTACCTCACAGTAAATACCATTTTGTACGATGGTGACTTGACTTTGATGCGCGAAATAATTGATGTAGCCAAAGAGTCGCAGGTTTCAGCCATTATTGCAGCGGATGTTTCGGCGTTGATGTATGCCAACCAAGTAGGAGTGGAGGTGCATCTTTCAACCCAACTCAATATTTCGAACGTGGAAGCTCTGAAATTTTATGCTCAATTTGCCGATGTGGTAGTTTTAGCGCGTGAACTGAATATGGAACAGGTTGCAGAAATTTATCAAGCCATTGAAAATGAACAGATAAAGGGTAGGAGTGGAGCGCTTATTCGTATCGAAATGTTTTGCCATGGTGCTTTGTGTATGGCAGTTTCGGGAAAATGCTACTTGAGTTTGCACGAAAAAAACATATCGGCCAATCGTGGTGCATGCAATCAGATTTGCCGACGAGGTTATACGGTAAAAGACAAAGATTCGGAAATTGAATTGGAAATTGAAAACGAATACATTATGTCGCCCAAAGACCTGAAAACAATAGGTTTTGTTGACGAAATGATGGCCGCAGGAGTGCGGGTTTTCAAAATTGAAGGACGTGCCCGCGGAGCCGAATACGTAAAAACGGTGGTGTCGTGCTACAAAGAAGCTATCGAATCGGTACTAAATGGGACGTTTACAGACGAGAAAAAGGTCGAATGGGACTCACGCCTTAGCAAAGTCTTTAATCGTGGATTCTGGAATGGTTATTACCTCGGACAACGCTTGGGCGAATGGAGTGGAAATTATGGCTCTGCGGCCACTCACAAAAAAATATACGTGGGCAAATGTACTAACTTTTTCCAAAAACTTGGAGTTGCCGAATTTTTGCTCGAAGCGCAAAACTTAGAATTAGGCGACGAAATACTGATTACTGGCGAAACTACTGGTGCTTACGAAGACCATGTAAAAGAAATACGAGTAAAACTTGAACCGGTTGATAAAGTGGAAAAAGGAACGTATTTCTCCATGAAAACCAACGAGTTAATACGGCGGAATGATAAGTTGTTTAAAATAGTAACGACAAATATTATTCACGAAAAAAAACTAAAACTTTAAATTAATGTTGTATTATCATATAACATTTACTATCTTTGCAGCATGATTCGGAAAATTGTATTATACAAAAATTATTATCTTGATTTTCTAAAAAAACTATCAATAAATGAGAAAGTTAAATTAGAAAAAGCAGTTTTATTATTGGAAACTGAAGATAGAATACCTTACCATTATATTAAATATATTCGTGATGGAATTTATGAATACAGAGTAAATTATGGTAATAACGAATTTAGAGTATTTTATATCTATGATGGAAACACAATAGTTGTTTTATTTAATGGATTCAAAAAGAAAACTCAAAAAACACCTCAAAACGAAATAGAAAAAGCATTAAAACTAAAAATTGAATATTATGAGCAAAAATGAAAATATATTAATAGATTATAGCGCCATACTTGCCAAAGAATATGGTGAAATAGGCTCTGCAACTCGTAATAAAGCTATAGAAGAAGCATGGGAGGACTACAATGCTCAAATACTGTACGATGCACGAAAAAATTCTCGTTTATCGCAAGCACAATTAGCCGAACGAATAGGAGCAGATAAAGGTTATATTTCGCGCATCGAACGCGGATTGATTGTACCTTCTATTGCTACATTCTACAAAATAGCTGCTGCTATGGGATTAAGTGTGGAGCTGCACCCTCATTAAATTATAAACTCCACAGCCATTTCCTGCGCTTCATCTGCTTCGCGAATAGGAAAAATAACCCAATCGTGTTGCATGGTTTTAAACTCACGAAAGTGAAAATTGGAAAACCCCGCAGTTTTGGCTTTTAATTTAAGGCAATCGGGATACAATAATTCGTGTGTTCCATAAAAAATCAAGGTTTCAC
>JBMOHZ010000311.1:0-3552 GCA_049317585.1 Paludibacter sp. | reverse complement strand
GGTGAAAATTATACACGTACTTTGCTCATAGAAGGAAGCGTTCAATTTGCTGATTTACAAGAAAATGAAACGGTTATTTTAACGCCCGGGCAGGAAGCAAAATTAGTAAAAGGCGAAAAAAATATTCAGGTCAAAAACGTAAAAAACATGGATAGGGCGTTGGCATGGCACTCGCACAACTTCAGTTTCGACAACGAAACATTGGAATCGATACTTGCCGTTTTATCCGACGCTTACGATAAAAAGTTACAAATTAAAGAAAAATCGATTGGGAGCACACGATACACACTCAAATTTAATAAGGGTGAATCGCTTCCCAAAATGCTCGAAGTTTTATCGGAGGTGGCTGATTTTAAACATAGTATAAAAAACGATTTAATTATAATCGAGAAAAAATAAACAACAAAAGCTTCATATTCTGAAGCTTTTGTTGTTTTATTACCCCTTTTAGTCGAAAATAGATTAGGGAATTGAGGGATTTCTTTCGTCATTATTGGTACAAATCCAAAACACCAAAATGACAATCGCTATTCGATGAAAAAAGAAATTCTAATCCGCTTTTTTGTTTTAATTGCATTTCTTCCCCATTTTGTGGCTATTGCTACTAATATTGAAAACAGAAGCCCGCTGCAAGCTGTAAGCCTTATTGGCGACAAGCTAATTCGTGAAACAGCCTTTAAATTTCAACTCGAAATTTCAAAACCCAATTCTGATTTTGGTGCGCTCGAATGCATCGACTTTGGTCGCACTTTTATGCTTGGCAAACCGGCTACTGCATTCGCATTTACACAGCTTTACGCCGAAACTGCTCAATCCTTCGTTGTTGAAATTGAACACAATGATGATTGTGCTATTTGGTTGAATAACGAACTGATTTACAATAAATCAGGCAAAAAACTAATTCAACTGCATGTAGAGGAGCGCGATGTTATTTTAGCTCAGAAAATTACACTAAATCTCCAAAAAGGAACAAACAATTTTGTTGTAAAATCGTCCACTACAGGCCGCGAATGGAAATTCTATATGCAAACACCCGGCACTGGTTGGAAAATCAGCAGCGATGTGGTTCAGAAACCTGTATTGGGCCTTTCGCATTTGAAATATGTCGATTCAAAGATTGCGCAACTTACCAATTGGCTGGTGATTGGACCATTTACCGAAAACGGTAACGAAACTGAAATTCTGAAAAGTATCGGAACCGACATCTCATTCGGAAAAATGTACAGCGGTGCTGAAAATAAGCCTGTTACATGGACTATTCCCAAAGTGGAAGTGATGGGTAATGTGATTAATCCAACACCTTGGGGTACAACCTATCAGTGGAATTATCACAATGGCGGCATGGCTTGGGCTATGCAGGTATTGGCCGAGCAAACCGGCAATCCAAAATTCAATCAGTGGGCAACCGACTTTTGCGATTTTAATATCAATAGCATTCCTTTTGTTGATTATCAGGTGAATACACTGAATAAATTCAAGTCGATAAATAATCAGATGCTGAAAACGCCTTTGCTCGATTTTACCTTAGCACCCTCTTTACCTCTTATTTATCGTTTGCAAAAAGAAAAAAACTTTGCCAACAGAGCTGATTATGAAGCATTTATTGACGGCATGTTGAAATATGCCAAAGAAGAACAAATTCGTTTTCTGGGGTCAAATATCTATACACGCACCACTCCTTATAAATACACCACCTGGGTGGACGATATGTTTATGGGAATACCTTTTTTGGTACAGGCCGCTAATTATGTAACGGATAAAACCGAAAAAGAGTGGTTTCTGAACGATGCAGCCAAACAGGTGTTGGCTTTCCGAAAACATGTGTGGGACAAAGATGCCAACTTGTATATGCATGCCAATTATTCTGCGCGTCCCAATGAAAAATTGCCTTATTGGTCGCGTGCTAATGGCTGGGGAATCTGGGCAACTACCGAAGTGTTGAAGTATCTCCCAACATCAAGTCCGTATTACAAACCCATTCTGAAACATTTTCAAATACATGTGGCTGCCTTGGCAAAACTGCAAGCTCCAAGCGGGTTTTGGCACAATGTGCTAAATCGTACTGATTCGAAAGAGGAGGTTTCCGGAACAGCTATTTTCACATTAGCAATTGCACGTGGCGTAACGAACGGTTGGCTGAACAAAGAAAAATATGCTCCAGTGGCACAAAAAGGATGGAATGCACTCAACACACAAATTGAAGCCGATGGTACTGTGCATAATATTTGTATGGGTACAATGTGCTCCGAAGATGTAAATTATTATATGAATCGTCCGTTTTACGACGACGATACGCACGGAACTTTTTCTGTTATGTTTGCTGGTGTTGAAATGGAAAAATTAAATAGCTTTTTGCAAGATGAAAAGCTAAAATCCATTAATATGAAGGCTATTATTAAACAAGCTTTTGCTTTTTCTGAAGAGCAAAGTCTACGTTTAGCTTTTTCATTAAAAGATAACAAAGAAATGCTTCCGCGTACAATTGATAAAAATGGAAAACTACTAACTAGCGATGCAAAGTGGTGGACAAGTGGTTTCTTCCCTGGTACTTTGTGGTATTTGTATGAGTACAGTAAAAATCCCGTTCTAAAACAACAGGCCGAAAATTTTTCGGAACGCGTTAAAGGAGAACAGTATACTACTGATAATCACGATGTTGGTTTTATGATTCAGTGCAGCTATGGTAATGCCTATCGACTTGATCCAAAACCAGAATATAAATCCATTATTGTAAATGCTGCAAAATCGTTGGCAACCCGATTTAATCCTAAAGTCGGTTTAATTCGCTCGTGGGATTGGGGTAAATGGCAATTTCCGGTGATTATCGACAATATGATGAATCTGGAATTACTGTTCAATGCCACACGGTTTACGGGCGATAGTTCGTATTATAAAATTGCAGTAGAACATGCCACAGTAAATATGAAGCATCATTTCCGCCCCGACGCCAGTTGTTATCATGTAGTTTCGTACGATACCATCACAGGTTTACCCGAACACAAAGGCACGTGGCAAGGCTACAGCCACAGTTCTTCGTGGGCACGTGGACAAGCATGGGCATTGTACGGATACACAGTGGTTTATCGCGAAACCCGAAATCCTATATTTCTTGAAATGGCAAACCGCACTGCCGATTTTTTACTAAATCATCCCCGTATGCCTAAAGATTTGATTCCTTACTGGGATTTTGATGCGCCAAATATTCCCAACGAAAAACGCGATGCTTCAACAGCTTCAGTTATGTGTTCGGCGCTCATAGAACTAAGCGAATATGTGAATGCCGAAAAATCGAAACATTATATGAATGTTGCCAAACGTCAATTGATAAACTTGTCTTCGGCCGGATATTTAGCATCAGTGGGTGAAAATGGAAATTTTATTCTGAAACACAGTGTAGGTTCCATGCCGCACAAAGGCGAAGTGGATGTGCCCCTTACTTATGCCGATTATTATTTTGTAGAAGCAATGTTGCGGTAGATTGGCCCCAAACCCCTAAAGGGGCTTAAAGAACGATAAATGTATATGATAATCTGCTCTAGAATGTAAAATTTT
>JBMOHZ010000310.1:0-3554 GCA_049317585.1 Paludibacter sp. | reverse complement strand
GCCACCGTTAAGCAGTTTGTGAAATTTGGAATTGGTCAGTGGAATTATGCCATAGAAGGAGGCGCCATTTTAGGAAAAGTGCCCTATATGTTGCTCGAAACACCTGCTGGCTCCGAAACGGATGGCTACAAACGTTATCAGTTTACATGTATGAATTATATGGAATTTGCTGCCGATAAATATGTATCTATGCATAACGAATTAAATTTCAATGGTTTTGTGTTGAACAATATTCCACTCATTAAGCATCTCAATTTGCGTGAACTGATGAGTTTTAAACTATTCTATGGTACATTGAGCAATAAACATTCGCAAATACTGGACATGCCAACCACTATTTATACTACCAACACACCTTATATGGAAATGGGAGTAGGAGTCAGCAATATCCTACGACTTTTCACACTACAATCCGTTTGGCGCCTCACCAACCTCAACCATCCTGGAGTTGAGCGCTGGGGATTACGCGCTAGTATTCGGGTGAGTTTTTAATTTTTCCCTTGTTTACTTCAGTCTGAAAACAAATATGCTTTCTTACAACTTTATAAATATCTTTTTCTTGTAAAGCACATGACCAACAGCCCAACACACACTTACAAAAAGCAGTGCAAAAACCAATGAGCCAGGATAATCGCCCAAGGTGGGTTGTATTAAATTGTTGAATATATAGGTTTTAAATGCAATAAAATCGCCATTTAAAGTGAAGCCTAAATTGCCAATCAGAATTCCCAAAACGGCGCCAACTACATACACAAACATAGGATTAACACCAAACGATTCGAAAAATACAGCCCATTTCCGAAAGCCTTTAATATCGATAATCCAGATTAGTAAGCCCAGAAAAAGAGAGGCCAAACCGCAAGTAGTGAGCACAAAACTGATACTCCATATTTTTTTGTTTATCGGAAATCCGTAATCGAGCAAGAATCCTGCAAAAAGAATAATAGTGCCAAAAACAAAGAGTTTTTGAATTTTTTCATTCAGATTTTTAGTTTCAGACATTAATTTACCAGCCCAATAACCTAACAATACATGTGCTAAACAAGGAATTGTGCTTAGTATTCCTTCGGGGTCGAATGGAATGCGAACGCCAGCGGCAGTCGTGTCGTGATACATGTGTGATGCTCCAAGTATAGCTCTGTCAATAACAGCAATTATGCTTTCTTCGCTCATTTGGTAGCTATTCGTAAATGCAATTATCAGCCAGTATGCCATTAAAATTAATCCAATTAGCAGTGGTATTCGTTTTGGACGAACAAGCAATACAATCAATGTTCCGAAAAACGATACCAATGCCAAGCGTTGGAGCACTCCTAAAATACGTAGGTTTTCGAAGTTAGTTGCCGATTGCCAAAACTGGCTGAAAAAGTCAAGTTCTTCGGACCTCAGGTTATTATAAGTGCGCAGTGTAAGTCCAAGCCAACCTATAGCCAGTCCAATTAAAAACAAAAGAACGGAGCGGCGAAGCAGTTTTACAAAACTATCTTTCGATATTTTAAAATCGAATTTTTTGAACGATAAAAACATGGATACACCCATTATAAACATAAAAAACGGAAATACTAAGTCCGTGGGAGTAAGTCCATTCCATTGAGCATGCCCTAGCGGCGCATATACATAACTCCAGCTTCCGGGGTTATTTACCAACATCATTCCAGCAATGGTAATGCCGCGTAAAACATCGAGTGAAAGTAAGCGCGATGAGGCTGTTTTTTTTGTTTCTGACATGATTTTTTGTGTGATTTTTTTAGACTACAAACATACAAAAAATAGAGCATTCTGTAAGTGATTTAAAAAAAAAAGATATTGTTTAGAAAAGTGTGTAACATTCCATATCTAATGCCATGAAGCAAGTGACGCCAAGCTAATCTTTTGAAACCAATATTTTGGGTTGTAAATAAAATCTATTATCTTAGCAACTTATTTTTTGAAAAAGCAAAAACAACCTTTGATATTAAGCTACGGAATAGCGCATTATTTACGAATTAATTATTGTAAATGCGAACTATCAATTTTAAAAATATACCAGTATATAACTCGCTTTTCATGTAAATTTGTAACTCTTAAAATGGAATAGATATGAATGCAATGCCCTTAGTGATTGGAGCAATTTTATTTTTAATAATTGCTTACCGCTTGTATATCAGTTTTGTAATCGCAAAATTGGCAACCATAAACGATAGTAACCTGACGCCTGCCGAAAGGCTGTATGACGGACAAAATTACGTACCCATGAGTAAATGGGTGTTGTTCGGTCACCATTTTGCTGCCATCGCAGGTGCGGGACCGCTGGTTGGACCGGTGTTGGCAGCACAGTTTGGTTATTTTCCAGGATTTTTGTGGATGCTTGTTGGGTCGGTATTTGCCGGAGCGGTTCACGACGTAATTATTTTATATGCCTCCACACGTTCGGATGGAAAATCGCTGGCACTTATTGCGCGTACCGAAATAAATAAAGTAAGTGGATTTACGGCTTCCATTGCTATTTTGCTGATTTTAATTATTGCCATGGCAGGTTTGGGTTTGGTTGTTGTAAACGCACTTTCCGAAAGTTCGTGGGGACTTTTTACCATTGCATCTACCATTCCCATTGCTTTGTTTATGGGTGTTTGGATGTTTAAATTCCGAAAAGGAAAAACTGTGGAAGCAACCGTAATTGGCGTTACATTGCTCACATTGGCTGTCATTTTTGGACGATACATTCCCGATTCTCCTTTTGCGTCGTGGTTTACGTTCGAGCATAAAACACTGACTATGTTGCTTGTAACGTATGGTTTTGCAGCATCAGTTTTGCCGGTTTGGTTGCTGCTTTCGCCTCGCGATTATTTAAGTTCCATTATGAAAATTGCTGTGATTGCACTATTGGCTATTGGCGTAATTGTAGTGGCTCCCGAACTCAAAATGCCTGCTTTTACCGAATTTATTCATGGTGGAGGTCCAATCATTCCCGGTACTCTGTTTCCATATTTATTTATCACCATTGCTTGTGGTGCCATTTCGGGCTTTCATTCGTTAGTTAGTTCGGGTACAACACCCAAAATGATTATGAAAGAATCGCATATCAAAAGCATTGCAGCTGGTTCCATGTTGGTTGAAGCCATGGTGAGTATTTTGGCTTTGATAGCAGCTTCGAGCTTGTTGCCGTTGGATTATTTTGCCATTAATGTGCCTGCCGACAAATTTGCTACATTGCTCCCAAAGCTTCATGCCATGGGATTTGTGGATACCAATTTAGTGCAACTTTCGGCCGAAGTAGGCGAAAAAATTGCCGGACGAACCGGTGGTGCAGTTTCGTTAGGTGTGGGTATGGCTCAGATTTTTTCATCAATTCCTGGATTGAATGGCTTAATGTCATACTGGTACCATTTTGCCATCATGTTCGAAGCCCTTTTTATTCTCACTACCATCGATGCAGGCACTCGCATTGGACGGTTCGTTTTACAAGAAATGCTGGGTAAAGTATATGCGCCGTTTGGACGTACAAATTGGCTTCCGGGCAATCTTATTGCCAGTTTCCTAATTGTTTTTTGCTGGGGATATTTTATTTATACCGG
>JBMOHZ010000309.1:0-3568 GCA_049317585.1 Paludibacter sp. | reverse complement strand
AACTTTAAACCTAAAAGTTCTCTATAAATACATTCAGGGAAAACAAAGTACTGCACAGCTTACTGGTGTTTGGGGTATTCAATTTCTGAAAGGAAAAATGAGTTTTACAGGATTTGCAGATTTATGGTGGGAAAAAGATACCTATACTTTTGATGGAGTTACTCATCCAGTATTTGTATCAGAACCACAAATATGGTATAATATAAGTGAAAATCTCTCGGTTGGTAGCGAAGTGGAATTAGGCTATAATTTTGCTCCTGTTCAAGGTTTCAAGGTTTGTCCTACTTTGGGCGCTAAATGGAATTTTTAAATTAATTCCGTAATAAAAATGCCATTGAATTATAGTGTTACTAATGGTATTTGAGGTGGAATAGTGATGTTTGCTTTGCTAAATGAAGTTGTTACTAAGCCAAAAAATTACATTGGATGATGTATTTGCTTTTTGTGTTAGTCTTGGCTCGTTATATTTTCTTGGCCGAATAAATTCTGTATAACAAATAAAAAACCGCCTTCTGAATTATTCAGAAAGCGGTTTTTTTTATGACTAAATTGAAAAAAAATATCTTATCGTTGATTCAATTCAATTTTTAAAGTAGAACTATTACTTGGGTCAATTTCGAATGTTTTTTCTTCGTAGGAAATCATGCTTACTTTCACTTGAACTTTACCTGAAATGTTGCTTATATCAAATTTGCCATCTAAATCAGAATAAATTTTCTGACCATTAACTGTAATTACGGCACCTGCTAAACTTTCATTCGTGGTTTTATCGAAAATTGCACCTGATAGCTTAACTGATGATACAAGCTCGTTTACTACTGCTGCTTTTGCTTCGGGTGAAGCTGTTCCTTTTGCTGACAACGAAAAAATGGCTGCTGATATTAAAACGATTGAAAATAACTTTTTCATGATTGTATGTTTTATTTTTTACTTCTTGTTTACGATACAAAGTAACATCATTTGTGTTACAATTGCGTTACAAACATTATACATTATCATGAAGAAGTTGTTACAAAAACATACGGAATTGTCGTTTTTAATCTTAACTTACCCTTCGTAAGTCCCGATTTTTTTAATATTTTTTTTCTGAGATAAGCTTACCTTTTTCGTCCCACATATACCACATTCCTGCTTTTTTACCTTTTTCGTATTGCATTTCGTAACGCATAATCCCTGAATCGTCCCATACATGCCATGAGCCATGTTTTTGATTGTTGCGGTATTCAGCCTCAGCAATTAACATACCTGCTTCGTTGTAAGTGCGCCATGTACCATGAAACTCTCCATTGCGATAGGCACGTACTTCGTTTGGTTTTCCATTGGGAAAATATACAATGTATGCTCCTTGCGGTTTTCCCTCTTTAATGTTCATTTCCAACTTCAAAGCACCATTTTCAAAAAACTCTTTTAACTCACCTGAATAAAGTTTGGTTTGAGTAGCATCGGTGAAAAATAAACCATCGCTTTGAACGATTGGACTTTTTTGTGAATACATGTTTGTAAATACAAAAAATACGGCAATTATTGTGATTAATTTGTTCATAATGTGTGTTTTTTTAAGTGATTAATTTAGTTTTAAGTCGCTATGCAAATATAGTACTAAAAGTGCTTTAAATGATACCGTGTAGTTAAATTTAATAGATGTTACAAAGCTTTATGAATTGCGTTACGATTTTATTTCATTTTGCTGTTTTCACGTTCTAGTCATTATTTTGTTTTGAAAATGTAACAAGTGAATGATTATTTTGTAAATAAAAACGCTATGAATAAACAAAAATTTTATCCTACTATCGTAATATCCGATGTGCATTTAGGTACTGAGCACTCTAAAACGGCACAATTGGCTAATTTTTTACGTACAGTTAATTGCGATACTTTAATTTTGAATGGTGATATTATTGACGGTTGGCATTTGCAAAAAGGAGGTAAAGGAAAATGGAAAAAAGAACATACCGACTTATTTAAAATAATAATGAAAATGATGGAAAATCACAATACGAAAGTAGTGTATGTGCGTGGAAATCATGATGATTTTATAGATCATATTGCTCCATTTGCTTTTGCAAATATATCTATTGTTAAAGATTATATGCACGAGAGAAACGGAAAGAAGTATTATGTTACACATGGTGATATTTTCGATCATATTACTTCGAATATGGTTTGGTTAGCCAAACTAGGCGATATTGGATATACTTTTTTGCTTTGGTTAAATCGTGTTTATAATTATTACAGAGAGAAAAAGGGATTGGAGTATTTTTCGTTATCGCAAAGTATTAAGCAAAAAGTAAAATCGGCGGTTTCATATATCTCTAATTACGAAAATGAATTGGTAGAGTTGGCCCGATCAAAAGAGGTTGAAGGCATAATTTGTGGTCACATACACCAACCTGCCGATAAAATGATAGATGGAATCCACTATTTGAATTCTGGCGATTGGGTCGAAACTATGTCGGCGCTACTTGAGCATGAAGATGGAACATGGGAAGTTTATATACATAGTGAAATTGCTCATAAACCTCAAGTAATTGAAACTTTTCAATTTGAACCAAGTAGAAGCAATCCATTCAGAGTTGCAATTTTGCAAAACTTTTTAAGTATGTTTTTAAAACCAGTTAAATTATAAACCATTATATATGAAATACTTATTTGTAGTACAAGGCGAAGGCCGTGGACATTTAACACAAGCGTTAAGTTTAAAGCAATTGCTCGAAAGCAATGGACACGAAGTAGTGGCTGTAATGGCTGGAAGTAGCAAAAAGAGAGTTATTCCTACTTTTTTTAAAGAGAAAATTGGTGTTGAAATTGTTAATTTTCAAAGTCCTAACTTTATGCCTGCGCCTAAAGATAAAAAGCCATTTTTATTAGCAAGCATTATTTACAATTTATTGTTATTACCAGTTTACATCGAAAGTTTATTTACCATTCGAAATACAATAAAAGCAAAACAGCCTGATATTGTCATTAATTTTTATGAATTGATGTGTGGGCTTACGTATGGAATTTTCAAACCTACTGCCCCTATGATTAATATTGCTCACCAATATTATTTTATGACATCAAATTTCAAATATACCGGAATGCATAAAATTCAGTACGGACTTTTAAATTTCTTTTCGTATATGACAACTTTGAATGCAACAAAAGTATTGGCTTTGTCATTTCGTAATGAAGAAACTGAACAATACGAAGATATAACCATAGTTCCTCCTCTTATTCGTAAAGAAATTTTGACGAAAGTACCACATGTAGGTGATTATATTCATGGTTATTTGCTCAACGAGGGATATGTGGATGAGTTGATAGCATGGAGTGAAAACAATACGCAAGAAAAATTACATTTCTTTTGGGATAAAAAAGCTGTAAATTTCACGACTTGCTTGACTGATAATTTGACGATGCATAGCCTTAATGATAAACGTTTTATAAAATATATGTGTGGTGCCAAAGCGTATGCTACCACAGGAGGTTTTGAATCGGTATGTGAGGCAATGTACTTGCAAAAGCCTGTATTAATGGTGCCAACTCATATTGAGCAAGAATGTAATGTAATTGATGCCTTGAATTC
>JBMOHZ010000308.1:0-3569 GCA_049317585.1 Paludibacter sp. | reverse complement strand
GTTTCCTGCTTCGTCGGTGGCTTTAAACGCACATCCAGCAATAAATGCATCGCGAATTTTATCGTAAGGTAATTCCAATTCTAAAGCTAAATGAATAGCACCGGCTAAACGGTCTTCGGCACTTAGTTTTCGCTTCAAGTCGCAACCTACGCGGTAAATGGTGTCGCCTAAAGCACGATTTTGAAAACGTGAAATCAAATCGTCGGTATGGGCAGTCAATGCTTCCAAAGTAAATTCATCGGGATATTTTTTTAGCAAAATATCAGCAGCTTGTAACATGGTTTCGCGCACTGAGTTTTTAATTTCTTGAACAGCTAACGCTTCGTGTAGAAATACGAAATCAGGATTATATTTATATCCTAAATAAGCGGTGGTGGCATGTCCCAAATTATGAATAAATAACTTACGGTCCACCCATGCTTTCATATTTTCTTTGGGTGACAAACCTTCAATAGCCGGAATTGGATTTTTGAACGCTAATTTATCCAAAATCAAATTGTTGTACGATTCAGCAAAAACCTGTAAAATGTCGGCTTCCATGTCATTTTTGAGCATAATAGGAACCATTTTTCCTATGCTTGTCTCTACCAATCCAACTAATTTATCAATTGGAAAACCGGTGGGCAAAAATTGTATTAATTCCTTTCGAAAATAATCAGCAGCATTTCGTAAGTTTTCGGCAATAATAATATCCAAGGGCGAATTATACATTTCTTTGTGTCGAAGCAGTAAGCCTTTGGCAATAAGTGGAATAGCACTTGGCAAACCTTGCTGTCCGATTGAAACTGCAACGATATCTGCTGTTGCAATTTCGTGAATAACAGCATCAATGTCCGTTGCTAGAACACCACGTACATTTTTGATATTGAGCACTTCATCCTGTTCCGATTTAATGATCACATTATAACTCCGTCTATAGTTCAAAGCATCAATTACCGGTTTGAAAACATCCACAAAAACTACTTCGTAACCACCACGACTAAACAACTGGCCAATAAATGAGCGACCAATTTTTCCGGCTCCAAATAGAACTAATTTACCCCCAACCCCTAAAGGGGAGTTTTGAGTTACTTTTTTTTCTTTTGTCATTCTAAATTATTGTAAAACATCTCGAAAACAACTATTTAAGCCACTTTAGGGGTTTGGGGTAGTTTTATTTCAATTACTTTCATTTCCCCTGCTTTCAAACTGTATGACTTCATATTTAATAAGTTATTTTCTTCCCAACTCGTTGCTTTCAATATTTTATTCTCAACCAAAATTTTAAAATTCGCATCAAATTTGGTTGGATTTGTAACTTTCAATTGCACATTTTTAGCTCCAATCTTCACAATTTCAGCTTTTAAATGGTCGAAACTGAAACAGGTTTTTAACTCTGCATCTACATAAATGGAGGGTAATTCAACCGCAGTGAGTAGCATTGATGTTTCTGCCCAGGTTGAACCTGCTTTTATCTCGCCAATGCCTTCAAACCAATCGGTAGTGCTCACGCGCTCGTTAATCCAACCGGCAGGCATACCTGCAATAGGACGTGTGGTGTGCGACATATATTGTGGAATAGCCTGTGTAATTTCAGTCAATAATTGCAAATAAATTGGATTATTGGTGGCACGGTACAACCGCAACAACGCCAAGCCCGAATGTGTACAAATTCCCGGCGAACCGTGTTTGTTTTGGGTATTGGCAAATACAGTTCCGGTGGTTTTCATATTCAGTTTTCCAAACAAGCAGTTATCTGAATATGCATAATCGTAACTCATAACCCAGGTAGAGAATTGTGCCGCCATTTCACGGGCGTATTGCAACCATTTTTCGTTTCGGGTTTTTTCGTACAATAAGGCGAAGGATTCGAGCATGGCATAGCCCGATTCGCTATCGGGGTTTTGCATCGCATCGCCAGGTCCGCCGCAAGTAATGCCCTTCGATACATATTGGTCGTACATTTTTTGCGCCGAAAGTTCAGCCACTTTGAGGTATTGCGGATTCTTGAAATAGTCGGCTGCCAATACCAATGCTGCAGGCACTATGGCTCCACTTGTAGAACCACCCACCACCACATCGCCCGTAGCGCTATCTACGAAATTGCCAAACTGCCCCCATTTGTCCCACAAACGCACAAAAGCATTGGCAACGCCCAGCGTTCCTTTTTCCCATTCGGCGTTAATGCGTATGTTGCGGAGCTTCATTATCTCCAATTGTTTAATTATATAATACAGCGCATCACCACTTTTTCGAACTAGATGTAGGTTCTTGAACTGTGGTTTTCGAATGTCGCCGCCATACCATTTGTTGCCTTTTTCGCCACTATCCCAAAAGAATCCTGATGGGGAAATACCGTTAGGGAAAAGCCAGTTGAAGTTGGCAACTACATGCTGAATGGTTTTTTCGTCATTCGAAAATAGTAACGGATAAGTCGTAATCATGCCACCAGTCCAACCAATTTGCCAATCCTGCAAAAAGTTTTCGCGCATGCCAATGGCATAATAACCCCACTCAGGTACAAAATTTTGGGTGTTAAATTTTTGTTCGATGGTTTTGTAGCACTCCGAAAAAGGATAAAGAAATGGAACAGTTGGTGTTGGTGCTAAATCATGCCGTGCCACAAGAAATTGGTCAAAAACAGATTGAATATCAGGCGACGAAAACAAACGAATACGCAGTGATAATTTCACTTCGTCGTCCACCTTAAAATTAACAGGCACATCGGGTGAAGCTACCGAATTATTAGTAATTTCGTACTTGTAACATTCACGTACCAAAGGTGAAATGATAGAAACGCATGCAATTTGATTTTTGGCATTTCTCGTTTCTTCCACATTGATACCATAATCGCCCCAAGCGTTGTTCTGAGTTGTAATAAGTAAAACTCCCTGTTTGTTTTTTGGCGAGTGAAAACCCACGCAAGGCAATGTCATACCGCCACTTCGTTCCTGAATAAAGGATGGCCCTTCGTGAATATTCAGTCGGGGAACATCCGAAATAATCATTGGTTTATCAGGTCCAATATCGCGATAATCGTTGAGTTTTGGGGAATACGGAATTTTTCGCGACTCATATCGATTCCCGTTGTAAGCGGCAGCAGGCATCAATACAAAATTCTCTTTAGCCCAATCCGAAACCTTTATTTCTACGGCCACAGCACTTTCTTTCTCCGAACCTTTTAATAATTTAAAAGTAAAATCAGCGTCGATTATTCCATTTTCAGCAGCTTTGAATTGCGACGAAACAGACCATTCGGCATGTTGCGTTTTAATCAATTGCTGATTCGATTTCTGCAAATTGGCATCAACCACATAACTATTTATCAACTTATTATATAAATTATAATCGAAATTATTTACTCTAAACCGAATTGAAAGTTGGTTTTGAGTCAATAAATCCTGAATCTCGGTGGCACGAAGCGAGAGTAAATTCAGTGAAAGTATGAGTATTAGAAGGTGTTTCATGATTCGCGTTAGCCCTGCCCCCTAACCCCCTAAAGGGGGAATAAGTAAGAGCGTTTTCAAATTTTATCAGGTTTTAAAATTTTACATTCTAGAGCAGATTATCATATACATTTATCGTTCTTT
>JBMOHZ010000307.1:0-3575 GCA_049317585.1 Paludibacter sp. | reverse complement strand
ACATCTTGCAAGGTTTTAATTTTATTAAGTATGGAAGGTTGATTTTCGAAAAACTCAACAGCCTGATTGATAGTCATATTTAGCACATCGGCAATGGACTTACCTTTGAACCGCACTTCAAGCGTTTCTTTATTATAACGTTTACCATCGCATGTTTCGCAAGGCACATATACATCTGGTAAAAAGTTCATTTCAATGGTTTTATAACCATTACCTCCACATGTTTCGCATCGGCCACCAGCAGTATTGAACGAGAATCGACCAGGTTTATAACCTCTGATTTTTGCTTCGGGTAAACTCACAAACACATTGCGTATATCCGAAAACACACCAGTATAAGTTGCAGGATTTGAGCGTGGTGTTCGCCCAATTGGCGATTGATCTACTTCAACTACTTTGTCGATATGCTCCAAACCTTCAATGCTTTTATACTCAAGCGGATCTTGTAAGGAGCGGTAAAATTTCTGACTTAAAATGGGTTGTAGCGTTTCGTTTATCAAGGTTGATTTTCCACTTCCCGAAACTCCAGTTACGCAAATCATTTTACCTAATGGGAACGAAACGTTTACATTTTTCAAATTATTGCCTTTTGCACCTTTTAAATGCAGAAAATGGCCATTTCCTTCGCGTATTTTTTCAGGTAATTCAATACGCTTCGTGTTATTTAAATAGGCTGAAGTCAACGTGTTAGCTTTAAGCATTTCGGCCGGCGTACCTGCAAAAACAACTTCGCCACCATGCCTACCGGCTAAAGGACCTAAATCAATCACATAATCGGCTGCTAACATCATATCTTTATCGTGCTCCACAACAATTACCGAGTTACCCGTATCGCGCAATTGTTTAAGTGATTTTATCAGGCGTTCGTTGTCGCGTTGATGCAATCCGATACTGGGTTCATCCAATATATAAAGCACATTAACTAACTGAGAACCAATTTGTGTAGCCAAACGGATGCGCTGACTCTCACCACCCGAAAGCGACTGCGAACTACGACTAAGCGAAAGATAATTTAAACCAACATCCAACAAAAACTGTAATCGGCTCCGAATTTCCTTCAAAATTTCGGTAGCAATAGTTTTTTGCTTTTCGGTTAAATGAGGCGTTACTTCACTCAACCATTCGGCCAACTCACCAATATCCATAGCCGATAATTCTGCAATATTCTTATCATGTATTTTGAAATGTAAAGATTCTTTTTTAAGTTTAGCTCCATTACACTCCGGACAATTTATTTCTTTCGAAAATTGATTTGCCCACTTTTGTTCGGTTGCTGAAGCTGAATTATCGGCTTGAATTTCGATATATTTTAAAATACCATCGTAGCTTAAAAAATAATTTGTCCCAATAGCCTGATTCTTAATATGCAAACGTTCTTCAGTTCCGTTCATTATTTCGTCAATAGCTTCTTCAGGAATGTCCTTTACAGGCGTTTTCAAGTTACAATCGTATTTTTCTAGTATGGCTTCAATTTGCCAAAAAATGGTGGTACTTTTATGTTTACCAAGAGGCGAAATGGCACCGTTATAAATACTTATGTTCTTATCAGGTATGATTTTATCCATATCAATCTGATTTACAAATCCCAACCCTTTGCATTTATGACAAGCTCCGTGAGGTGAATTAAACGAGAAATTATGTGGAGCAGGTTCATTATACGAAATTCCCGAAGTGGGACACATAAGCATTTTACTAAAATAGCGGGCATCGTCGCTACCCTTTTCAAGCAACATAACTATGCCATTACCTTGTTGCATGGCTTTTTGCATCGATTGTTTTAAGCGTTGGCGGTCTTTTCCACTAACCTGCAATTTATCTACAACTACCTCAATATCATGTATTTTATACCTATCAACCTTTAAGCCATGTGTTATTTCGCGTACTTCGCCATCAATACGTACATTTAGGTAGCCTTTTTTGCGAATCTGTTCAAATAGTTCTTTGTAATGCCCTTTACGTCCACGAACAACGGGTGCCATCATAAACGTTTTTTTTCCTTCGTAATCCTTTAATATCAAATCTACAATCTGATCTTCAGAATACTTAACCATTTTTTCACCAGTCACATAAGAGTATGCTTCGCCAGCTCTTGCGTACAATAAACGCAAAAAATCGTAGATTTCTGTGGTAGTACCTACAGTAGAGCGCGGATTTTTATTGGTTGTTTTTTGTTCTATTGAAATTACAGGACTCAAACCCGTAATTTTATCAACATCAGGTCGCTCCATTGAACCCAAAAAACTGCGGGCATAAGCCGAAAATGTTTCGATATACCGGCGTTGACCTTCGGCAAATATGGTATCAAATGCCAACGATGACTTACCGCTACCGCTCAATCCGGTAATAACAGTTAGTGCATTTCGGGGAATACTTACATCAATATTTTTAAGGTTATGAACTCTTGCGCCTATTATTTCAACCTGCTCATTATCCTCAGCAGTAAATTTATTTTGGGTAGTCACACGTAATTTTATTAAAATGAATGATCATAAAAACAACCTGCAAAGATACAAATTAATATACAATATCCTCCCGCTACTCATGGAGTAAGAGGAGGATATTTTCACACGTAATATGCACCGCGTTATCAAAACGAAATGCACTGGGAAAGTATTTTTTATAATTTAATGTCGTAAACTGGTTCTTCTACAATTTCAGGAACCAATTGATTATATGTTACAATTCCGTTTTCGTCGAAAGCTACCACCGAGCGAGCCATTAAACCAGCCAATGGGCCATCGGTCATAAGTACGCCATAGTCAGTTGCAAAATTCTGATAACGGAAGTCGGAAGCAGTAATTACATTTTCAAGACCTTCGGCACCACAAAAACGACTTGCTGCAAATGGTAAATCTTTTGATACACAAACTACAACTACATTTTCCTGCGCTGCTGCCCATTTATTAAAATTGCGAACTGATGCAGCACAAACTCCTGTATCGATACTTGGGAAAATATTTAAAACTACTTTTTTGCCTTTGTAATCAGCCAAGCTTATTTCGTTCAATCCAGCTCCTACGAGTTTAAAATCGGGGGCTTTTGTTCCTACTGCAGGTAAACTTCCATTAGTTGCTACAGGGTTTCCTTTAAATGTTACTGTTGCCATTTTCTTTTGTAAATTTGGTTTATTTGATATTAATAAAATAAATTGTTGTATTGTTTTATCTCAATAACGAATTACGGGCTTTTTTGTTTACTTTTGTGTTATATTTTTTTGGAACAATTGCACAAATGAAATTAAAATATCTTTTAACAATCTCATTATCAATTCTATTATTAATTTCGTGTGGCGATCCTCATGAATATAGTGTCGACCCTACTTTTTCGGAATTTGTACACCGTTTTGAGCAAGAAGCTGCTAAAAGAGGTAAAAATTATCAACTTCAATCGTCAGGGCTAATCATTGAGTTCTCGAAACTGAAAAACGATCAAGCTGGACTTTGTCATTACGAAAATCCAATACGTATAGAAATTGATTCGGTTTATTGGCGAAAAATTAGCCAAGTTGCTGGAGCTTATTATATGAAAGAAAACCTCATTTTTCATGAAATGGGACATGGCATTTTAAAACGAAA
>JBMOHZ010000306.1:0-3579 GCA_049317585.1 Paludibacter sp. | reverse complement strand
GCTAGTTGGCTCTCAAGGCAATGAGGTTGTGAATTATGTAAAGTTTCTAAACTCGCAACCGGCGCGTATTGCCGACGGAATGGGCATGTTAAGTCAGGCATTCGACAGAGCTCGTCTGACAACTTGGGTTGACGATGGTGGAGTTTCGCATACCGAAGTAATTAACAAGGGAACTACAATTCCACGTATTAATCCTACCGATGCACATGGAAATAGAAGCCGCATAACAAACTGGAATGTGGAAGATGCTTCATTTATTAGAATAAAAAGCATTCAGTTAAATTACAATATACCAACATCGATATTGCAAAAAACAAAGTTTGTTGAAACTTTACGACTTGGGGTGTCGGTACAAAATCTGTTTACATTTACCAACTACTCCGGTTACGACCCCGAAATTGGATACACAATATCAGGAAATACCCAAGCAGTGCGCAATGCACCAATTGGATTGGACTTTGGCCGTTATCCTCAAACCCGAATATATTCATGTAACATTTTAGTTGGATTTTAACAGAAAAAACAAAGAATAATCTATGAACTCAATAAAATATAAATCATTTGTGGTTTGCATAGCACTTTTGGTGTTAGCCGGCTGTTCCGATACTTTTTTGAATCGCTATCCACTCGACAAGCTAACGGATGCCACCTACTTCAAAAACGATCAAGAAGTAAAAATGAGTACAACGGCTTTGTATAATTATGTTTGGTTCGATGCATTTAGCGATGTAGGCTCACGTTTGGGCGACGAACGTGCCGGGAATATGGGGCATTTTATTTCGGGTTCTTCTTTGTATCTCAATGAGTCTGCTACTTTCAGAACGGTACGTAATTCATGGCGCGCATACTTCAATGTAATTGGAAATGCCAATACCATTATGAAACTTTTGAAAGAAAAAACGGTTGTTTCTGTTTCGGATACGGTAAAAAACAATGCCATTGGCGAGTGCTATTTTATGCGCGCTGTTGCTTATTTTTATTTAGTCAATCACTTTGAAAATGTTCCTATTTTGGTTGATAATTCGGAGGTGCTTAACAAAACTGACCTTCGCAGAAATCCCAAAGAAGATATTTGGGAGCTTATCAGAAGAGATATGCACAATGCTGAACGTTTGCTTTCAGCAGAGGGCGATGCAGGACGCGTAACCAGTTGGAGTGCAAAAGCATATCTGTCCAAAATCTATTTATTTATGGCAGGATTAAATAAAACGCCGAATCAGCGGAACTTGGAATACCTGACTTTATCTAAACAGTATGCCGGCGATGTTATCGACAACGGACCCTATAAACTCGAAGAAAATTATGCCGATTTATTTAAACTGTCGAATATTAAAAACAGCGAATCGATTTTTGCCTTACAATGGGTTTACAACGGTGGATATGGTTTTCAAAATGCATTCCAGTCGTACTATGGTTTTAGTAATGAAGCTATTGACGATGGGACGGGTTGGGGCGGTGCATTTAGTGCAACCTACGATATGCTGAAATTGTACAAAGATTTTGGTGATTCGGTGCGACGAAAAGCAACTTTTATTTACAAAGGCGATGTATATCCCGACCAACGGATGGTAAAATACGATATCAATGGCAATCGGACATTAGTTCCATTAACCTATACCGATGACACAGGTGCAGCTGTAAAAAAATACATTATTGGCATTCCCGAAGATAATAACGGACAGGTGGGCAAAATGAATACCGGAATGATAACCTATATGATGCGTTTGGCGGAGGTTTATCTGATTTATGCTGAAGCTGCATTGGGAAATGATTTTTTAACTGTCGACCCCAAGGTGTTGGATTTAGTAAATCAACTGCGTACCCGCGCCAATCTACAACCCCGCACTAGTTTGGATATTAATGAAATACGCAAAGAAAAACGTATAGAATTATGTATGGAAAGCAATGCTTTCTACGAACTTGTGGCACGCTCATACTACGATTTGGAAGGAGTGGTAAATTATATTAATAATCAAAATCGAGCTGTACGGTGGCAAATGAAGGTGTATCCAAACAATACCGTTCCGCAATCATGGACAATACAGGCTCTTGAGAATAAAGCGCTTGCCAATGAGTATCCACTTACCTTGGAGAAACCGCGTTTGTATTTGCCAATTCCCGAAAATGAATTAGCTATGTATCCGGCATTGCGCGATGAACCTGTAGCTTTTGACTTTGCAACTTATAAATAAGCGAGAGATGAAAAAAATAACACTTGCTTTTATGCTTTTACTTTCGACTGTTTTGTTTTTTTCGTGCAACGAAAAAAATGAAGTCGGTTTGCCTGTTATCGAAAAGGTAAC
Source organism: Paludibacter sp. (assembly GCA_049317585.1). GTDB lineage: Bacteria > Bacteroidota > Bacteroidia > Bacteroidales > Paludibacteraceae > Paludibacter. Next base: position 1,276 of record JBMOHZ010000306.1, on the reverse strand, counting down.
ATTCTACAATCATCCACAGCGAGATTCAAGTGGTAATGTAATTGATGTTGGTGACTCCATTGTTACCATTTGTTATCCGGACTCTATGATATTAATTCAGGGGAAAAATCTGGCAACCACCCGTCAGGTACTTTTTAATGGATATCCAGCTTTGTTAAATGCTACTTTTATAACCAACGAAGCCATCATTTTACGCATTCCAAACAAAGCTCCTAATTTAGCAACTGCTAAAGATCCAACTTTAGTAACGAATGAAATGACCGTTGTTACTGATTATGGAAAAACAAGCTGGACCATGAAACTGCTGCAGTCGCCGCCCAGAGTTTACAGTTGGGGCAACGAAAATGCCAGTTCCGGCACTATCAATGAACTTAAAGGTGATGCATTTTATGGCATAAATAAAATAATTTATCCCGGCAATGTGGAGGTTACAAGTTTTGAAATTGACAAAGATCATGCATCTTTAAAATACACGGTACCAACATACGATAGAACAAAATTTGGTTGGGCCGAAATACAAGCCACTTTCGGAACGGCCTATTTTCCGGTAAACTCCGAAAATGTACAAAATGATACGGTACGAATTTTCAGTAATTTTGATAACATAAATAAATTCAGCAACTGGCCGGGATTATTGGTTAATAATACGTCCTATACTGGTAATAGTACTAAATTTGTATCCATGTTTGGCACCGGTTTCAACGATTGGTTTGTTACCGCTGCCCCCGATAATGGTGGTGGAGCTGTATTGAATCAAGGTAAATGTATTGATAAAACGGATTTAGTAACAAACGTAGGCGATTGGGCAATACGATTCGAACTTTATTTGGAAAAATGGAAGTTTGATGGCGATGGGGTAATTCAGGTTTGTATCGAAAAAAATGGACCCGGCGAAGGCAATTGCTGGGGAGTGAATTATAAACCGAGTTCAACAAAAGATCTTGGAAAATGGTTGACCATCACCTTGCCTGTTATTAACTTGCGCGAAGAACTTGCTTTTGTTTGGAAACAAGATACACCCGTGAATTTGACTGATATTTTTGGAACAGGTGGTTTTAAACAAATATCCGTTCGAATAAATAATGTGAAAGCACCTTATAAAGTGGGTATTGACAATATTCGGTTTATCAATTCCAATTATGAATCGAAGAGACTAAAATCCATAGCGATAATACCATAAAAAAATGAAAATAAAATATTTTGCTTTGATATTGTTGGGGTTGCTCTTTGCGGAAAATGTATCGGCAAAAAAAATCAAACCATTGGCAATCACCAT
>JBMOHZ010000305.1:0-3595 GCA_049317585.1 Paludibacter sp. | reverse complement strand
CAGCATATCGAACTTGAACTTGAACAAGGCGATGTTAAATCAAAAAAGAAAAAATTTGAATTTGTTTGAGCTTAAAAAGTAAAATGCGATTAAACAAGTGCAGGTTGTAGCAAAAAAAATAGAATTAAAAAAAAACATGGAAAAAGAAAAAATTGTAATAGGAATAACTCACGGTGATATTAATGGAATTGGTTACGAAGTAATTCTCAAAACACTTGCCGAACCACTTATGACAGAGTTTTTTATACCTATCATTTATGGTTCTTCCAAAGTAGCTTCATTTTATCGTAAAGCGCTTGATTTACAAAACGTGAACCTCAATATAATTAATTCGGTAGAGGAGTTAAACTCAAAACGAATCAATATTATCAATTGTACCAACGATGAACTAAAAGTGGAGCCAGGACAATCAACTATCGAGGCTGGATTAGCTGCCTTTAGTGCCCTCGAAAAAGCCACTGAAGACCTCAAAAGAGGTGCACTTGATGCATTGGTAACTGCTCCTATAAATAAAAAAAATATCCAATCGGCCGATTTTCATTTTCCGGGACATACCGAATACCTCGAATCAAATTTTGGTACAGGTACACCAGCTTTAATGTTACTTATTAATGATGTTATGCGTGTGGCTGTAGTTACAGGGCACATTCCTGTTAATGAAGTTTCGAAAGCTATAAGTGCTGATTTAATAAAAGAAAAATTGCTTGTATTTAACAAATGCCTTAAAAACGATTTTAGTATTGTTGGTCCACGCATTGCTGTTTTAGGACTTAATCCACATGCAGGCGACGATGGTGTAATTGGTAACGAGGAAAAGGAAATAATACTCCCTGCAATTAAAGAAGCAAATAAACAAGGTGTTTTGTGTTTTGGACCTTATCCTGCTGATGGTTTCTTTGGTTCAGGACATTTTACAAAATTCGATGGTATTTTAGCCATGTATCACGATCAGGGACTTATCCCGTTCAAAACAATTTCGATGGAAAGTGGCGTTAATTATACAGCTGGATTATCCATTATCCGTACTTCACCAGCTCACGGTACCGCTTATGACCTTGCTGGCAAAAACCTTGCTTCCGAAGATTCTTTCCGTCAAGCTATTTATATGGCATTCGATATTTATAATCATCAGAAAATAAATAAAAAAATATCGGCTAATCCACTCAAAGTAGAACATCGTGCTGAAAGAAATAACAGAATTGAATAATAGCTGATTAGTTTTATTGGCAGAAAAAAAAGTTTTTGAACCTGCCTATCGGTAGACAATCGCAAATAACGCAAATTATCACAAATAATACTTATATAATATCCTCAACTGTAATAGTTTTAGAATTGTATTTTTATTTGCGGTAATTTGCGTTATTTGCGTTGTGCTTTACAAGCTTGTAGACTATCTCTTTTTAGGATCGTATTTGTAAACTTCCTTGTAAATGGTATTTTTAATTTGTTGAAAATACTTATTTACATAATTGTAATCGTTGGTCATAATGAGCATCGACATCAATACCTGACTTCCTTCGTAAGGTGGTTGCATATAAAAATTAGAAATCATATAAAACCCAACTCGTTCGTAAAAATAAATTCGTTTGCTAGCAATTTGCGTACGTGGAGTTTCAGTTTCAATTACGATAGGTAATTCATGCTTTTTCAAAAACTCCTTCATAACCTTCGTTCCTAATCCTGCATTTCTGTAATCGGGATGAATAGCAAACTGTTCGATATATACAAATTTATCGAAAATCCAATAATGAATTAAGCCTACAAATTTACTATCTTTCTTTACTGCAACACTATTAAATGCTTGTTTTTTGTTAAAAACAGTTTCGAGCCCAGCCCAGCTACGACGTGAGTAGGATGGAAATGATGTGTTGTATAAATCGTATACCTCACCAAAGTTTGGGTCGTATACATTTTCAATTTTAATAAAGTTAATCATGGTGTATGTTTTTTGTGCAAAAATAAGCGATTTAACTGTTAATTCACATTAATCATTCAAAATTATAATGTTTTTTTTGTTTATTTTTAAAAACTGTACTTACATTTCATAGCTCAACAATTGGATCTATTAAAATGTTTAGTGTCTGATTTATTTTAACGTTTTTTGCATTAAAAAAGTCCTGAAAAATAAGTACTTTTGCACAAAAATTGAAATGCAGTATTTGCATATATCTTTTTAATGTATATCAAACTATTTTTATAATAACTAAATAACAAAAGTATGATTTATTCTCACGAAGTAGAACACATGTGTGTTGTAAAAAAAGGTCCTGATCATGGTCCTGCTCCTATTCCCGAAGAGGGCAAATGGGTAAAATCAAAAGAAATTAAAGACATTTCAGGTTTGACTCACGGTGTGGGTTGGTGTGCGCCACAACAAGGTGCTTGTAAACTGACCTTGAATGTAAAAGATGGAATTATCGAAGAAGCATTGGTCGAAACCATTGGTTGTTCGGGTATGACTCATTCAGCTGCAATGGCTGCCGAAATTTTAAGCGGAAAAACAATTCTCGAAGCCTTGAATACTGACTTGGTATGCGATGCTATTAATGTTGCTATGCGTGAATTGTTTTTACAAATTGTTTACGGTCGCACACAATCGGCTTTCTCCGAAGGTGGTTTACCAATTGGTGCTGGTCTCGAAGACTTGGGTAAAGGCTTGCGCTCGCAAGTTGGAACTATGTTTGGAACTAAAGCGAAAGGTGTTCGTTATTTGGAAATGGCCGAAGGTTATATTAACCGTATGGCATTGGACGAAGATGGTGAAGCTTGCGGATACGAATTTGTTCGTTTTGGCCCTATGATGGACTTAATCAAAAAAGGCGTTGATGCTAACGAAGCGTTGAAAAAATCGACTAGCAAATATGGTCGTTTTGATAATGCTGCGAAATATATTGATCCTCGCCACGAATAGAGTCTAATTAATCATTTATCATTCACCTTTAATAATTCAAAAATATGTTATTTGAAAGTTATGACCGTCGTATTGCTAAAGTAAACGCGGCACTCAACACATACGGTATCAATGATATCGACGAGGCAAAAGCAATATGCGCTGCCAAAAATATTGATCCTTACGCAATATGCGAAAGCATTCAAAATATCGCGTTCGAAAACGCAAAGTGGGCTTACGTTGTAGGTGCTGCTATCGCTATTAAAAAAGGGTGTACAACTGCTGCTGACGCTGCCGAAGCTATCGGTATTGGTTTGCAAGCATTCTGTATTCCGGGTTCAGTTGCCGAAGACCGCAAAGTTGGTCTTGGTCACGGTAACCTGGCTGCTATGTTACTTCGCAACGAAACAAAGTGTTTTGCTTTCCTTGCCGGACACGAATCATTTGCAGCTGCTGAAGGTGCAATCGGTATTGCTCAATCGGCCAACAAAGTACGTAAAGAACCATTACGCGTAATCCTTAACGGACTTGGAAAAGACGCTGCCATGATTATCTCTCGTATCAACGGTTTTACCTATGTTCAAACTGACTTTGATTACGCTACAGGCGAATTAAATGTAGTGAAAACAAAAGCGTATTCAGACGGAATTCGTGCTGCTGTAAAATGCTACGGTGCTGACGATGTTCGCGAAGGTGTGGCTATTA
>JBMOHZ010000304.1:0-3600 GCA_049317585.1 Paludibacter sp. | reverse complement strand
TTGAATCACCTTTTTCAGGAATGTAAAACTGGTTCACCTACTGAATATGCTGCTATTGAACAAACATTATCGCCCATTTTTTTGAATGAACTACTAGTTTGGTTACAATCAAAATAAATGATCCATTTATATTGGCATAAAAAAGGCTGCACGATTTTATTATGCAGCCTTTTTATATTATTGATTTTTATGTACTTACTCTTGATTCAACGTAACGCGTTTGAAAGCAACACATGTAAAATGTTTCTTTGCAAGCAGTTCTTTTACTGTTATTTTTCCAGCTTCTTCGCCGCCACCTTCGTATTTTTGCTCTAAAAGAGTAAATTCTTTAAAGAATTTTGCCATACGTCCAGCTGCAATACTGTTTACTTTCTGTTCTGGTAAAGTAGCTGTTTTTTCTGCTGTTACCGTTTCCTTTATTTCGCGTGCTTGTGCAGCTACTTCAGCAGTAATCCAACCTTTTGACATGTTTGATTCAATATGGGCTTCGCTATCAACGTGAGCTGGGTTAATGCCAGCTTTTTTCAATGCAACTTCAACTTCCTTTGCAACAAGTTCAGTTTTTGTTTTTTCGATAGCCACTGCAAGCTCATTATCTTTTACTTTTTGAGGTATAGCTGATTCATCAATAGCCACAGGCGACATTGCTGCAATGTGCATGGCTGTGCCACGAATAGTTTCGTATTCTGCATTTTCTTCAGCAAAAGCAACGATAGTAGCTAATTTGTTTCCAGGATGAATGTAAGCAGTAGTGGAACCACCTTTTACACATTCATAAAAATCAAGTTCCATTTTTTCGCCAGTTACACCTGAACGGTCAGTAACTAACTCAGCAATTGTACGTTCGCCAATTTTCAAAGCTTTTACTTCGTCTAGCGTAGTGCATTTTGAAGCTATAGCAGCATCTAAAATTGATTGAGTTAAAGCAACAAAATCTGCATTTTTTGCTACGAAATCGGTTTCGCATTTTAATGCAATGATTGCAGCAAAACCATTTACCGATGCGCCAATAACACATCCTTCAGAGGCTTCACGGTCGCTACGTTTAGCAGCAACTGCTTGTCCTTTTTTGCGAATTATTTCTATTGCTTTTTCGATTTCACCATTTGCTTCAGTCAAAGCATTTTGCAGTCCATCATTCCGGCGCCGGTCATGGTACGCAATTTCGAAATTTCTGCCATTGTTACAGCCATAATATCTTTGTTTTAAGACCCCTAACCCTTAAATGGGAAAAATATGGAGTCAATGTTATTTAAATTTGTTTATAAATTCTAATTAAAAAAACAGGTTACAAGCTACAAATAAATCATAACAAGTAACCCGCTTATAGAAATAATGTCTCTTATTCCCCTTTAGGGGTTAGGGGTCATTCTTATTCTTCTTCTTTTACGAATTTTTTAACCACGTTTGCATTCAAAGCCTCGTCTTCATCTTTTTGAGTACGTGGACGTTTTGTAATACGTGATTTTTTATCTTTAGCTACTGGAACTTCAGAAACTTCAGTATCTACTTTTTCAACTTTACGTTCTTCAAGTCCTTCAATCATTGCTTCGATTACAGCTCCAAGAATTACATCAACCGATTTTGTAGCGTCGTCGTTAGCTGGAATTATAAAGTCAATACCATTTGGATTTGAATTTGTATCAACAATACCAAATACTGGTATACCTAAACGTTGAGCCTCTTTAACCGCAATGTGTTCTTTCATTACGTCAACAATAAATAAAGCTGAAGGTAAACGAGTTAAATCAGCAATTGAACCTAAGTTCTTTTCCAGTTTTTCGCGTTGACGAGCTATTTGAAGTTTTTCGCGTTTTGAAATGTTGTCATAAGTACCATCAGTAGTCATTTTATCGATGGTAGTCATTTTTTTAACTGCTTTACGAATAGTAGGGAAGTTGGTTAACATACCACCAGCCCAACGCTCAGTAATATAAGGCATTGCTACTTGTTTTGCACGTTCAGCAACAACATCTTTAGCTTGTTTTTTAGTTGCAACAAAAAGTACTTTGCGTCCTGATTTTGCAATTTGTTTCAAAGCTGCAGCAGCTTCATCAATTTTTACGACTGTTTTGTGTAAGTCGATAATGTGGATGTCGTTACGCTCCATAAAAATATAAGGAGCCATAGCAGGATTCCATTTGCGTTTTAAGTGACCAAAGTGGCAACCTGCTTCTAATAGTTGTTCAAAATTTGTTCTTGACATTTTTTGTTTTTTAAAAATTTGTTTACTTTCTTCTTTTTGTCGAAATCAATTTGCGGGTAGCCATCCAGTGTCTATGAGTCCCGTAAATTTAGATACTAAACTATAATGTGCCAATGTGTTAATATGCCAATGTGAATAATGAAATTTAATTGGCAAATTCTTCAATTGGCACATTGGCAAATTGAAAAATTGGCATATTGTAATATTAACGTTTCGAGAACTGGAATCTCTTGCGAGCTTTTGGTTGTCCCGGTTTTTTGCGTTCTACTTCGCGTGGGTCACGAGTCATGAAACCTTCCGATTTCAATGCTGGTTTGTCTTCGGCATTAATTTTAACCAATGCACGAGCAATAGCTAAACGTAAAGCTTCTGATTGTCCTTTGAAACCACCGCCATCAAGATTAACTTTGATGTCATATTTTTCAGCCACACCTAATTTGTTCAATGGTTGTTTAACAACGTATTGCAAAAGCGGTGATGGGAAATAAATGGCAAGATCACGTTTGTTGATTGTGATTTGTCCGCTTCCTTCGCTTACGAAAACACGAGCAATAGCTGCTTTTCTTCTTCCTAAGGCATTTATAACTTCCATATTGATTATTTGAGTGTGTTTAAATCGAGTTGTTTTGGTTGTTGAGCTTGTTTGTCATGTTCTCCACCTTCGAAAACATATAGATTGCCAAGAAGCTGAGCTCCAAGTTTGTTTTTTGGTAACATACCTTTCACTACTTTCTTAATCAGTTTTTCGGCGCTTTTTTCCATTAATTTTTCTGGAGTCATTTCTCGTTGACCGCCTGGATAACCTGTATGGCGCAGATATATTCTATCAGTCCATTTGTTTCCTGTAAGCTGAACTTTATCAGCATTCACGATAATCACATTGTCGCCGCAATCAACGTGCGGTGTGAAATTTGGTTTGTATTTTCCGCGCAAAAGTTTTGCAACTTTCGTGCCCATACGTCCCAATACCAAATCGGTAGCATCCACTACTACCCATTCTTTCTGCACGGTTGCTTTGTTGGCAGAAATGGTCTTATAACTTAACGTATCCACTTTATAAAAATGTTTTTTAATTAATTAATTGCTGTTTTTTATCGTTATCAATACTGCTTTTGAAGGAGGCTAATCGGCACAAAAACAATTTGTTAGAGCAATAAAATACAAACTTTTACACTGTGATAATAAACGGACTGCAAAGATAGTACTTTATGTTGGAATACCAAATAGTTAGCTTATTTTTTTTCCACCTTATAATCCATACCTTTTTTTTGACTTTTTTTTGAGCTATAGTTATAATGAAAAAGAGACTCACCTAAAAGGTAAATCTCTTTGTTGTTTTTTGTGATCCAGCTGGGGCTCGAACCCAGGACCCCATCCTTAAAAGGGATGTGCTC
>JBMOHZ010000303.1:0-3617 GCA_049317585.1 Paludibacter sp. | reverse complement strand
GTCATTCGTTTACGTTCATTTTCGTCCAAGTAAATCTTGCGTAGACGAATTTTTGTAGGTGTTAATTCCACGTATTCATCTTCTTTGATATATTCCAAGGCTTCTTCCAAACTGAATACGATAGGTGGAATCAGTTTTGTTTTATCATCGGCACCCGAAGCACGCATATTGGTGAGTTTCTTAGGTTTAGTAACGTTTACTACCATATCACCTTCCTTCGAACTTTCACCCACTACCTGCCCTGTATAAATCTCGTCTTGTGGGAAAACAAAAAATCGTCCACGGTCCTGAAGTTTATCCAGCGAATATGCAAAAGCAGTACCACCTTCCATGGCTATGATAGAACCATTGTTTCGTTTTTCTATATTCCCTTTGTAAGGTTGGTATTCTAAAAATCGGTGCGACATAATAGCTTCGCCTGCCGAAGCAGTTAAAACGCCATTTCTCAAACCAATAATACCACGCGATGGGATTAAAAATTCCAACTGTATACGGTCGTTCATTACTTCCATGCTTAGCATTTCGCCTTTGCGAATAGCCACCATTTCAATAATTTTCCCTGAACTCTCTTCTGGTAAATTAATGGTCAATTGTTCTATTGGTTCACAACGTTTCCCATCAATTTCTTTGTAAATAACCTGAGGCTGACCTACTTGAAGTTCATAACCCTCGCGGCGCATGGTTTCAATAAGAACCGACAAGTGCAACACACCACGTCCATAAACATGCCAAATATCCGAATCCAGATTTTTCTCCACACGTAATGCTAAGTTTTTATCCAGTTCTTTCATCAATCGGTCATGAATGTGGCGCGAGGTTACAAATTTACCTTCTTTACCAAAAAACGGTGAGTTGTTGATAGTGAAAACCATACTCATCGTTGGTTCATCAATAGCAATGGGGGTTAATGGCTCGGGATTAAGCAAATCGCATACCGAATCACCAATTTCGAAACCTTCAATACCTACGAGTGCGCAAATATCACCCGACTTTACTTCGGTAGTTTTGGTTCGTCCAAGTCCTGTAAAAGTATGTAGCTCTTTGATGCGGCATTTTGAAATTTTACCATCGCGTTTTACCAAATTCACATCCATACCTTCGCGCAAAATACCGCGATGTACACGTCCTACAGCAATACGACCTACGTACGACGAATAATCGAGCGAAGTAATTAACATCTGAGGTGTGCCTTCGAGCATAATTGGAGCAGGTATATGTTCAATAATCGCATCGAGTAAAGGAATAATTGATGTAGTCTCGTTTTTCCAGTCTTCGCTCATCCAATTATTTTTGGCTGAACCATAAATAGTATGAAAATTGAGCTGTTCTTCAGTAGCATCGAGGTTATACATAAGGTCGAATACCATTTCGTGAACTTCGTCCGGACGACAGTTTGGTTTATCTACTTTATTAACCACTACAATAGGTTTCAATCCTAGCTGCAAAGCTTTTTGAAGCACAAAACGAGTTTGAGGCATAGGCCCTTCAAACGCATCGACCAAAAGCAAAACGCCATCGGCCATATTCAATACACGTTCCACTTCGCCACCAAAGTCGGCGTGACCTGGAGTGTCAATAATATTAATTTTACATCCATTGTAATCGATGGATACGTTTTTGGCAAGGATGGTTATACCACGCTCGCGTTCGAGGTCGTTATTATCCATAATTAACTCGCCGGCGGTTTCATTGTCGCGGAATAAGTGCCCTGCCATCAGCATTTTATCTACCAAAGTAGTTTTGCCGTGGTCAACGTGAGCAATAATTGCAATGTTTCTAATTTTCTGCATGTAACACAATCTTTTTTTTGAGGGTGCAAAGGTAGTGAAAATTATTCAGTTAGCCTTATAATGCTTCTATTAACCGAAGATTTTTGTATCTTTGCAGTTCGTAAAAACAGAAAAAAAAAGATATTAAAATGAATTTTATCGAAGAACTTCAATGGCGTGGTATGATACATACAATGATGCCAGGCACCGAAGAACAGTTAGCTAAAGAATTAACAGCGGCATATGTGGGTATTGACCCCACAGCCGACTCGCTCCATATCGGACACCTTGTAAGCGTAATGATGCTCCGTCATTTTCAACATGCTGGACATAAACCAATTGCATTGATTGGTGGCGCCACGGGTATGATTGGCGATCCGTCGGGCAAATCGGCTGAGCGTAACCTGCTCGACGAAACTGCTCTACGCCACAATCAGGAAAGTATAAAAGTGCAATTGGCGAAATTTCTTGATTTCGAAAGCGATGCACCAAATGCAGCCGAGTTAGTTAATAATTACGACTGGATGAAAAGCTATTCATTCCTTAATTTTATTCGAGATATTGGAAAGCACATCACTGTAAACTATATGATGGCTAAAGATTCGGTAAAAAAACGCCTAAGCAGCGAATCGAGTGTTGGCATGTCATTCACCGAATTCTCATACCAACTTCTACAAGGTTATGATTTTTTGTGGTTGAATCAAAATAAAAACTGCAAATTGCAAATGGGAGGTTCCGATCAATGGGGTAACATAACCACTGGAACAGAATTAATTCGTCGAAAAACGGATAGCGAAGCATTTGCGTTGGTTTGCCCGCTTATTACCAAAGCCGATGGAGGTAAATTTGGTAAAACCGAGAGTGGAAATGTTTGGTTGGACCGCCGTTATACATCACCATACAAGTTTTTTCAGTTTTGGTTAAATGTGAGTGATGCCGATGCTGAAAAATATATCAAAATTTTTACTTCGATTGAAAAATCTGAAGTTGAAGCATTGATAGCTGAACATGCCGCAGCTCCACATACACGTATTCTGCAAAAACGATTAGCTAAAGAAGTGACTATAATGGTTCACTCCGAAGAGGATTACAATGCTGCTATCGAAGCATCGAACATACTATTTGGTAATGCTACTTCAGAGGCATTAAAAAAGCTGGATGAAGAAACTTTATTAGCTGTATTTGAAGGAGTTCCTCAATTTAAAGTAGCAAAATCAGTTTTAGAAGAAGGTGCTAAAGCTATTGACTTACTGGTAGATTATGCTACTGTTTTCCCTTCGAAAGGTGAAATGCGCAAAATGGTGCAATCAGGTGGAGTAAGCATCAATAAAGAGAAACTTGATAATCAAGAACTGCTGATTGATGCCGGAAGTTTACTAAACGGAAAATACTTACTTGCACAAAAAGGAAAGAAAAATTATTATTTGATAATTGCCGAATAAAGTCCATAGCAAACATTGATAACGATTATTTTTGCAATTATTTTTTGCAATTATTTGGACAAAACGAAAACAAATCGTATCTTTGCACCGCTTTTGAAAAGAAGCACATTGCTTGTCTCATGGTGTAATGGTAGCACTGCAGTTTTTGGTTCTGCCTGACCAAGTTCGAGTCTTGGTGAGACAACCAACCAAACTAATCGATTGATATTCAGAAATGAAATTCAGTCGATTTTTTGTTTTTCGTTCTTGCTTTGTTTTGAACGATTTTTTTTGTAATTTTGCACTCAATTACTGTCTTATGGTGTAATGGTAGCACTGCAGTTTCTGGATCTGCCTGTCTAGGTTCGAGTCCTGGTAAGACAACTCTTTATTCACACATATCCCTGATTATCTGATTGATAGTTGG
>JBMOHZ010000302.1:0-3628 GCA_049317585.1 Paludibacter sp. | reverse complement strand
GGGATACCAAACCAAGCGGGAGCAATGGCAATAAAAAACCACGCATAAATCGAGAAAAAAAGTACTTGAAAAATACTATTAAATGCCACTAATCCAGCAGCATATTGCGTATCGCCTTTGGCCAAATCGTTCCAAACTATCACCATTGCTATACAGCGAGCCAGTCCAATCATTATTATTCCATACACATAAGGCAGATTAGCATTGTTTTCGCCCGGAAAAAATTTAAAGAGTAAAACAGCCAAGGCGAACATCAATACGGGTCCGATTATCCAATTCTGAACAAGAGATAATGTCAGAATCCGCGTGTTGCGAAAAACTTCGCCTAATTCCTCGTATTTTACTTTTGCCAAAGGTGGATACATCATGACGATTAAACCAATAGCGATGGGTATATTTGTTGTGCCCACCGACAATTTATTCCAGAATTCAGCAATTTGTGGAAATAACCAACCTGAGGCCACACCTATTGCCATGGCAAGGAATATCCAGAGGGTGAGATATCTGTCAAGAATTTTCAGTTTCGTCTTCATTTTTTATGCTTTCATTTTTTGGTTTGATATTCACTATAGGAATATATTCTTCTTCTTCAATACCATTATCGTTGCCACTGCACGAGTATTGCACACGCACCAAGCTTTTTTTGCATAGTTCGTTGTATTTTTCCTGTGCTGGTTGTTTTTTATCTTCTGTTTCCATATATAATTTATAATAAAGGATTGATTTTCACACTGAGAAAAGATGAGAAAATAACACTGAGATTCACTGAGTTTTATCTCACATATTTTTTTAAACCGTTCTTCAATAAACTAACATTGAAGTTTATTAATAGTCCGACTTCTTTTTGAGCAAATTTTAAATAAGTGAGAATCTGAGCTTCATGAACTATACTTAATGCCTCTACTGATTTTAATTCAATTATTACACTATTCTCAACTAAAATATCAATTCTATATCCATAATCTAATTTTATCTCTTTGTAAACGATTGGGACAGGTTTTTGTCTTTCCACTTTTAAACCAGCAGCCTGCAACTCAAATGATAAACATTCTTCGTAAGCAGATTCCAATAAGCCAGGCCCAAGCTGCTTGTGTACTTCAATAGCGCATTTAATAATTTTGTCGGTAATATCCGAGTGTTTATATTGATTATCAATCATAGTATTGTATTTTAAATGTTTTTTCTGACTCTTAGATTTGGTAGTTTTTGCTCTCAGAGTAACTCATCTTATCTCATTATTCACTCAGTGTAATCTTTTTACACTAAGAAAAGATGAGTGAAGAACACTGAGAACCACTGGGTTTTAATCTCAGAGTAATTTCTTTATAGTTGAAGTTTAATATTTTCTACATAAAACTGATAAAATCCATCCTTTATTTCGTCGCGAACACGGATAAATTCGCTCCAAATAAATTCCTCAGTCCCTACAGCATGACTTGGGTCGTCGAAACCAATGTGCAGGCGGTTTTTTACTTTACCAAAGAAAGCAGGACATTCCTCGTTGGCGCCACCGCAAACTGTAATTACATAATCCCATTCTTCGTGTAAGTACTTCTCAACCGAATCGGAAGTGTGTTTGCTAATATCTAAACCTGCATCGAGCATAGCCGTCACTGCTTTTTGGTTGAGTTTGCCTGAAGCTTGAGTGCCTGCTGAGCAAACAGTTATGCGCGAATCGAACGATTGTAAAAAGCCGTGTGCCATTTGGCTGCGGCAGGAGTTTCCGGTACAAAGAATCAATACTTTCATTTTATTTAGATGTTATTTGCTACGCGTTATTAATTGTTATTTGCTGCGCGATATTTATTGTTGATTTATAATTATTTACAGCTAAAATCCTTGCAATCAATTTTATTGAAAAAGGCACTGAATTTAGCAAGTTTATCTTCGATGGAGCTACCACACAAACAATAATTGATTTTAAGTCCGTCAATTTCGCCATGTATCAAGCCAGCATCACGCAATTCTTTTAAATGCTGCGAAACAGTGGTGCGACTCAATGGTAATTTGTCCGATATATCGCCCGAAATACAAGTTTTTGTTTCGGCTAAATACTTTAAAATGGCCAATCGAGCAGGATGCGAGATTACTTTTGCAAAACTTGCTAACTCTTGTAGCTCATTATCAAATACTTCTGGTTTTGTCATTGTTGTTGTGTTTTATGTCGCAAACATACGACATAGTTTTGAATTATGCAAACTTTTTACTATTTTTGTGTCATGATCACTAAAATAAAAACGGGAATTGCTTCCTACGGCCTTTCAGGATGTGTTTTTCACGCACCATTTATACATGCCAATGAGGCGTATGAACTCACTGCTATTTGCGAACGCAGCAAAAACGAAGCGAGCAAAACATACCCTTATGTAAAAATTGTAAGTAGTTTCGACGAATTAATTTCTGATGCTACACTTGAACTTATTATCGTAAATACGCCCGATGTGACGCATTACGATTATTGCCGTGCTGCTCTCGAGGCCGGAAAGCATGTCATTGTCGAAAAACCTTTTGTGTTTACAGTGGCCGAAGGAGAGGAACTTATCCAACTTGCAGCCGAAAAAGGACGAATGCTCACCGTTTTTCAGAACCGCAGATGGGATGGTGATTTCAGGACGGTGCAAAAGGTGTTGAACGAGAATAAACTTGGACGAATAGTTGAATTTCGTGCTGGCTTTCAGCGTTTCCGCACTCAAATAGCCGATACCTGGAAAGAGCGAAATGACCGTTTTGTTGGCATTGTTTACAATCTTGGTCCGCATTTGGTCGATCAGGCTGTTTGTCTTTTTGGTAAACCAACGGGCGTTTTTGCACAAATAAAAAAGCAACGCGATGGTTCACAGATTGATGATTTCTTTCATATCATTTTGAAGTACCCCGAATTACAAGTAACACTTACAGCAGGTATGATGATGAAGGAGCCTATTGCCAGTTTTGTTTTGCATGGCACCAAAGGTTCGTTTGTAAAATACGGCATCGACCCGCAAGAAGATCAACTGAAAGGAGGTATGTTACCTACCGATGCTACTTATGGAGTGGACATTCCCGAAATGTACGGAACCTTAGTACTGGACGAAAATGGAAACACAACCAGAGAAATTGTTGAAACCCTTCGTGGCGATTATAATTTGTATTTTGATGCAGTTGCCAGCAGTATTCGCCAACAAATAGCACCTCCAATATCGCCCGTTGAAAATCTTCTGGTAATAAAAATATTGGAAGCGGCTTACCAAAGTAATGATGAAAATAGAGTGGTGATTATTTGAACGAAATGAAAATATTAGTTTGACGTTTTGGTAGTTGTAGGTTTCGATACACTCACCTTTTGCGAAGTATAAATGCCTGAATGACCGCTAAAATAATAAGCAATAAAACAAGCCAGTGCAAAGTAAAGCACATGTTCGCCTCCAAATAATTCCACTCCCATTAATGTACAAGCCAAAGGTGTATTGGTAGCTCCTGTAAATACGGCTATCAATCCTATGGCGGCAAACAAATCAACGGGCATACCTGTATGCATGGCAATGACATTGCCCAATGTTGCTCCGATAAAAAATAACGGAGTCACTTCGCCACCTTTAAAGCCTGTACTCAAGGTGATTACAGTAAAAACAATTTTCCAAAACCAACT
>JBMOHZ010000301.1:0-3630 GCA_049317585.1 Paludibacter sp. | reverse complement strand
TTCATACAAAACTGGCGCTTCATTTTTTTTGTTATCGCGCACCATTGGTTCGGGCGTACGGCTCTATTTAGTTACGTTAATTTTACAACACTTGATATTTGATGCTTGGAATGTACCATTTTTTGTAACATCCTCTGTTACTTTGTTTTTGATATGGCTTTACACACATCGAAGTGGCATTAAAACGATAGTATGGACCGATACATTACAAACAATTTGTTTAATTACTGCTCTCATTTTGCTTGTAGTGCAGGTCTCTAAACAGTTAAATTTTGAGAGTGGTTCATTTATTTCTACTATTGCAAATTATAAACATTCAACTATTTTTGTGTTCGATGATTGGCATTCAAAACAAAACTTTTTTAAGCAATTTTTTAGCGGAATTTTCATTGCAATAGCCATGACAGGGCTCGATCAGGATATGATGCAAAAAAACTTAACTTGTAAAACATTGAGCGATGCTAAAAAAAATATGTATTGGTACGGAATTTCTTTTGTTCCACTTAATTTAATATTCCTGACACTTGGAGCAATGTTGTTGATGTTAGCAAGTCAAAACAATATTGCATTACCTGCTTCATCCGATGATATATTACCAATGTTTGCAACCCAACATTTAGGTCCACTTGTTACATTGCTGTTTGTGATTGGCATTATTGCCGCTGCTTTTGCAAGTTCAGATTCGGCCATTGCTTCGCTTACTACTTCATTTGCTGTGGATATACTTAATGTGCAAAATGATGAGGCTAAAAAAGCAGAACGTAAACGAAAACTTACACATATAGGAATTTCCGTACTTTTTATTATCATAATGTTGATTTTCAAAATTTTAAATAATAAAAGTATTATAGATGCCATATACATAATAGCCAGCTATACCTACGGGCCTTTGCTTGGATTATTTGGCTTTGGACTTTTCACCAAATTAAAAGTAAATGATAAATTAGTGCCAATAGTTGCAATTGCTGCACCAATATTTTGTTTTGTCCTAAATTTAATAACCACACGTTATTTCCTTTTCTCGTTTGGATACGAACTTTTGATAATCAACGGATTGATAACATTTTCAGGAATGTATCTATTAGCTATAATCACTAAAAAATCGTGGAAATTATCCACTTAAAAATTTTCAAAATAAAAAGATCATGGAAATTAAAACAGCCGAATTCATCATAAGTAACACAGATTTTCGTAAATGCCCTGAAGGAAATTTACCTGAATATGCATTTATTGGTCGCTCAAACGTAGGTAAGTCATCGCTTATCAACATGTTATGCAATCGAAAAGATTTGGCGATGACCTCTTCAAAACCAGGGAAAACGCTGCTTATAAATCATTTTTTGATTAATAATAGCTGGCATTTGGTTGATTTACCAGGATATGGTTATGCTACTGCTGGAAAAAAAATGCGCGAACAATTAAAAAACATTATTGAATCATATATTCTTTATCGTGAGCAACTTACCTGTGTGTTTTTACTAATCGACAGCAGACACGAACCACAAAAAATTGATTTAGATTTTATGGAATGGATGGGAGAAAACGGTGTGCCTTTTTCAATCGTTTTTACAAAATTGGATAAAATGTCGGCGGTTCGTTCTCGCGAGAATCTAAAATTATATCAGGAAAAGCTTCATGAGACTTGGGAAGAGCTACCTCCAATTTTTGCAACTTCGTCCGAGAAAAGAACAGGTAGAGATGAAGTACTTGGATATATTGCAGATATTAACTTGACTTTAAAGAAATAATAAACAACTTATTCGATACTATTTAAATGGTATTTTTCGGGGAAACGAGCATTTATTCCTTTATAAAACTGTTGAATTTTTGCTAAGTCAGCATTTTCATCACCCGTAGGGTAAAAAATATCAAGTATACCCAATTCTTTCTTTTTATAATCAATATAGGCCAATTGTATGGGTACATTTGCTTTGACTGCAATGTGATAAAACCCCATTTTCCATTTTTCTACCAGACTACGAGTGCCTTCAGGAGTTATTGCCAAATGAAAATGAGTTCTTTTGTTAAATTCATCGGCCATTTGATCAGTTATCGAATTTTTTTTCGACCTGTCGATAGGAACACCACCTAAAGCATTGAAAACAAAATTCATAGGAAAAAAATACCAAGATTTTTTAATTAAGAATTGTGCTTCTCTACCCAATGCAACATAAGATAATTTACCAATGGGGAAATCCCAATTACTAGTGTGTGGAGCAACACAAATAACACTTTTTTTTGGTTCATCAAACGTTACTTTCGTTTTCCAGCCAACTAAATTGAGAATTAACCTACAAATTTTTTGCATCATTTTTATTATATCTATTGTAAAAGCAACTTATCAAACATCAATTTAATAAGATACTCGTTATTTTAATTTTATTAAGACTACAAAAGTAAAGTTTATAATGATTATTATTGAATTCATTTTTTTAATTAAACATTTATTGCATATAATTGAGAGAATAGAATTTAAATCAAATTGCTAATTTACAATAATATATGTTTTAATTTATCACAATAGATAAATTCTTAAAAACAATTTCCCATCAAAATTGTTTAAGCTATAATTATCCTTAATTCCACTCAACAATGATAAATGGATAATAAATTTCAGTATTTTTGTATCTCAAACATTAAATATTTCCATGAGTTTAATCGACAGTATACGCCAACCTATTTCAGAAGATTTAAAAGTGTTCAAAGTATTTTTTACTGAAGCTCTTAAAACTGATAATCCATTGTTGGCAGATGTGAATGAATACATTGTACAAGCAAGTGGAAAAAAATTACGCCCCATCCTTACATTACTTTCAGCCCGATTATGTGGTAAAAGCACTGATGCAGCTTATTATGCAGCACTATCAATGGAATTGCTTCATAACGCTAGCTTGATTCACGATGATGTGGTTGATGACACGCATGAGCGACGTGGTAGATCGTCGATAAATGCTCGTTGGACCAACAAGGTAGCAGTACTATCAGGAGATTATATGCTTTCGAACTCACTTATATGTGGTACCAAAACTGGAAATTTAGAAATACTAAACTCTATTGCCAATATAGGTATGGAACTTTCGGATGGTGAATTGCTCCAACTTACCAATATGCAAAAAACTGAAATTTCTGAAGCAGATTATTTCAAAGTAATTCGTAAAAAAACGGCTTTATTATTTGCAACATGTACTGAAGTTGGAGCATTATCGGCAGGTGCTGATAGAAAGCAACAAGAGCATCTATTCCGATTTGGCGAATTGTTAGGTATTTGCTTTCAAATAAAAGATGATATTTTTGATTATTATAATGATATTGAAATTGGCAAACCTACAGGAAATGATTTGCAGGATGGAAAAGTAACCTTACCTTTGATTTACGCACTTCAAAATTCCAAAAACGATGATAGAAGTAATGTAATTTCAATTATACACTCCAAAGAATTTTCAGCTTCAAATATTGAATATATTATGAAATTTGCGCGCGAAGCAGGCGGTGTTGAATACGCTGATAGTAAAATGAATGAATTTAAAATGCAAGCTATTAACGAACTAAATTCTTTTGATGACTCTGTTTATAAAACAGCTCTTATTCAATGTGTTGAGTTTGCAACTTCTCGTCAGTATTAATAATTTA
>JBMOHZ010000300.1:0-3639 GCA_049317585.1 Paludibacter sp. | reverse complement strand
TTTTTTATTTACTAATTATTCAATTACCATTTCTCAATTCACTACAAAAGCTAAATTATAAGCGTCTTTATAACAAAGCTTTATTACTTAATGTTTTGGGCTGCAAAGTTATGAAAAATTGGTTTGACATTTACAGGATTAAAAATTTAAATTCATTAAATTTATTTTCCAATTATATCTTTCATTTTTATATGAATAATTTTATTCTAACAACCGATATTTGTAGTAAAATGTACGACAATAAATAAATTTTGTATCTTTGTGCAGGTTAATAATTTACATTAGTATGAATGATAATCATAATTACATTACGTTAAACGGCACTACCGTAGCTAATTATGCCATTTTATTTCAATTAAAGAAAGATATAAGTGTCTCATTATTAACGTCAAAGCAACAAATATCAGCTAAACGCTTTCAGTTGTTTAATCAACAAAATAATCTTATTTTTGTTGATATGATTTTTCCTAATATATTAGCCGATATAGCTTTAGAGGTTTATTTTGGTAATACTTCTACGTTTGCAGCGTATATGACACTTCCTAAAACTTACACAATTATTAACGAAAAACAGGATACACGTATTTTAAATATTCGAATTCGTAAGTTTATTGAATTTATTTTGTTTTCAGATATTCAAACTGATAAACTAAGTTCAGGTGAACTAAATTATAACCAATATTTTCGTTTTACCGATGATTCATCTATTTTATTTTATAGTAATTTAAACTATACTGACTTAATTGAGCTTTGTTTTGAGCGGATGAAGCTTACTATTGACCACCCTACTTCCACTATCATAAACAACGAAATTGTAATTAATTTACAAATTTCATTATAGTTTTAATTGCTAATTGAACAAAACCGACCAAATATCAATTATAGCATTTGTAAATCAAATTAAAAATACAGATTATGGATGCTTATGAACAAAAACGTAGAGATTTTCTAAAAAAGCTTGGACTTATTGGAGGAGCAGCTGCACTAACTGGTGTAGGAGGAGTTTCAGCTTTACTAATTGATAAAAAAGACGAAATTGTGCTTACTGCCGAACAAAAGCAATTTATGGATAAATATGAAAATTGGCTTGAAGATTTCCGCGATATGGCTAAATATCAGAAAATTGATCCCGAACATTTGGAGAATAACAAAAAACTAATGGCATTGTCCGAAGAAGCATCTAAATGGCAACAAGAGCTTGTTCAGTACATGAAAGACGAAAACTTTGCCCGATATTATATGATAGTAAGTGAACGTGTTACGAATGTTATTTAGTATAATTTAGTTTAGAAAAGTGATTTGCTTTTTACTGTTTTTATATTGTGTAAAAATGAATGTTTAATTGGGCAAAATAAAGAATGTTTAGAAATCAGAACTGATTTTTAGGCATTCTTTTTTGTTATCAAATTTCTACTAGCAACAAAATATTTGTATCTTTGCAGATTATCAGGTAGACAAATTCACTAAGTTAAAAGAATTAAGATAATGTATTCTCGTAAATGCCTGCTGCTTGTTCGTTATTCAAAAATTCAAATGAAATATTTTTCAAAATACATATTCACATTAATCTTGTTTGCGACACTTTTATCGTGCAAAGCTCATAAATTAACCGTTGTATCCAAACCGGAAAAATCTGTTTTTAATGAAGAAGAGTACACCCGTTTTATGACTTTTTTTTACGAAGGTATTAAGCAAAAAGAAGATAGAAAATTTGATCAAGCACTCGAAACATTTCGTATTTGTGAAACCATAGACTCTACTGATGGTGGCTTGCAGTCAGAACTCGGACAGCTATATGCAGCAATTGGTCGAAAAGATGAAGCTCTACTTGCAAGCAAAAAAGCATACGAAAGTAATGTCAAAAACTGGTGGTATAATGTAAACCTTATTTCACTCTATGCTGCTTTACAAAAACCTAATGAGGCTATAGAAATTGCAAGTAATCTGGAAAGATATTTCCCCGAAAAAGAAGAGGTTTTTCAGATATTGAGTTCCCTATACAGGCAAACCAAGCAGCCTGCAAAAGCCATTGAAGCGCTCAATAAACTCGAGAGCATTGCAGGGATTGATGGTTCACTATCAATGGATAAGTTTAATTTGTACTTAGAGTTAAAGCAAAACAAAAAAGCTATAGCTGAAATAGACAAACTATCAGCCAAATTCCCAACGGATATGCGTTTCAAAGTATTGCGTGGCGACATTTACATGTATCAAAAAATGCCAGAAAAAGCATTTGAGATATACAAGCAAGTTGAAGCGAATGAACCTGATAATCCATATGTGTATGTTTCATTATCGGAGTATTATAAAGAAAAAGGCGATACTGAAAATTCTAAAATTAATATTGTAAAGGCTTTGAAACTGGATGAATTGGAAGTGGAGCAAAAAATAACCATACTAGGTGATTATGTGAAAAACCTGGTTCAAGACACAGTTAAGTTGGATGAAACGGAATCACTTTTTAAATTGCTCATTGACCGCTATCCGCTTGAAGAAAAGGTATACGATTATTACGCTGTTTTTTTGCAGTTTCGGAAACGTTATCCTGAGGCATTAGCAACATACGAAACCATGTTGAATATCGATCAGAAGAACGAACAGACGTGGATGCAGATTATTCAAATTCGATTGCAAGAACAAAATTTCGCCGAATTACAAAAGGCTGCTGATAGAGCTATAGCCACTTTGCCCGACATTCATCAGTATTATTTTTATAAAGGAATAGCCGAAACGCAATTGAAAAATTACAAAACTGCACTCCTTGCTAATAATAAAGCGTTGAGTTTGGTAAAAGAAGAGGAAAAGCCAATAAAAAGTGATTATTATGCGCAAATTGGGGATATTTATTACAAAATGGATAGTACCGATTTGGCGTTTTCGGCTTATGAACTAGCCTTGAAAGCTAACCCAGCGAATATTTATGTAATGAATAATTATGCATATTATTTATCCGAAAAAAATCAAAATCTTAAGAAGGCAGAAAGTTTAAGCGCAAAAACTATAGAGAAAGAACCAAAAAACAGTACGTATTTGGATACTTATGCTTGGATTTTTTACCAACAGGGGAATTATACTTTAGCTAAATTTTATATGGAACGCGCCATTGACAATGCTGATAAAAAACAAGATACTACGGTAATGTACGAGCATTATGGCGATATTTTGATGAAAACGGGTAATGAGAAAAAAGCACTCGAAATGTGGAAAAAAGCCTATGAGTCCGAAAATAAAACGGATGCTTTGAAATTGAAAATTGATAAATTAACTGAAACACTTAAGAAAAATGAGAAATAAATATCGTAGAACAGGTGCATTTTTAGTTATAAGCATTTTATTTCTAGCTCTTACATTTACAGCTTGTAAAACTAAAAAAGCCTTGGTCCAAACCGACAATGTGGACCACAAACTAATGGAGCAAGTGGAGAAAATACAAAAAGCAGAACCAAAGTTTGCATCTGCCAATGTAAGCAAAATGTCAGTCTCGGTGGAAGTTGGCGGACGAAAATTCAACACTTCGGCCAGTTGTAAAATGCGTACCGATTCAGCCATACATGTTTCTATTCAGCCTTTTATGGGTTTAGAAATGTTTAAAGTTGAAATTAACAAAGATAGTATGCTTGTATTCGACAAAGTAAATAA
>JBMOHZ010000299.1:0-3660 GCA_049317585.1 Paludibacter sp. | reverse complement strand
ATAGAAATCGGCATTTACCTGCAACACATGGTCTTTTACAGTTCCGTTTCCGGCCCCTTTCAAGTTGAAATAAGAGTGCTGAGTCAATCCAACAACGGTTGGTTTATCAGTAGTAGCTTCGTAATGTATGCTCAGTGCATTTTCTTTCGTAAGCTCGTAAGTCAAAGTAATCTGCAAATTTCCGGGATATCCTTCTTCACCATCAGGCGAAAGTAATCCAAGAACAATTTTAGTTTCAGAAGTAGAAACTACATCCCAAACTTTGGTATTGTAAGCATCCACACCACCATGCAAAGCATTGGTACCATTGTTGATAGCTAAGTTATACGCTATACCATCGATATTGAACTTACCGTCTTTAATACGATTGGCAAATCGTCCACACACAGCACCGTAGTATTCTTCTTTTTCAATAATTTCGTCGAGGGTATCGAAAGCCAATACCACATCTTCGAACTTTTTGTTTCGGTCGGGTGCATACAAACGAATGATTTTTGCTCCGTAGTTCGTGATATCGCACGACATACCGTTTGCGTTTACAATCGTATAAAGCGATACGGGTTTACCGTCAATTAGTTTTTCCATTTAATTATTTTTTTAAAACACATAAGTCACATAAGTAATAATAGTAATGTTAGAAGAAGAATAAAACCTAACGGCTTAAAAAGTTCACTATAGTTATTCAGAACCTTAGTTTTCAGGTAGAATTCTGAATATTTCGTTTACTAAACATTGCTGTCCTTCATAAAATATATTGTCAACGTTGAAATTTACTAAAACTCCTTTGGGAGATTCAAGCAATCTCATATATGTCAATAGTTGAGCTTGATGAATTGGTAAAATTGTCTCTACAGATTTTAATTCTAACACTAAGCAATTCTCAATGAAAAAATCACATCGCAAATCGATATTTATTTCTAATCCTTTATAGCTAAATGGAATTTTATATTCTGATTTAAAATTTATGTTTCTAATTGTCAATTCCCTTTCCAAGCATTTGTGATATACACTTTCTAATAACCCTGGGCCAAGAACTTTGTGAACTTCAATGCAAGCTCCTACAACTTTATAAACTAAATCGTTAATATACTTTTTTGTCAAATCCATAACAATAAAAAACCAACATTAATTATAAACTTATGTGACTTATGTGGTTTTGATTTAAATCTTAGTCAATTTTACAAGCTCCATCGCCAATTTCGGCAATGTAGAACTCTGGTTTGATGCCGATTTTTGCTTCGTAAGCGGCGCCCACTTCTTTGATGAAGGTGTCGATGGCTTCGTCTTTAACCAACGAAACAGTACAACCACCAAAACCTCCACCTGTCATGCGTGATCCAATTACGCCTTCAATTTTCCAAGCTTCAGCAGCCATACAGTCCAATTCTGGACCAGTTACTTCATAGTCGTCGCGTAACGATACGTGCGAAGCGTTCATCAACTGACCAAACAAAGTCAAATCACCTGCTTTTAATGCTTTTACAGCATCGCTGGTGCGTTGAACTTCGCCTACAACGTGGCGGGCACGTTTTTGAGCTACAGGGTCGGTAATGGCCGATTCGATAGATTTGAATTCAGCTTCGGTCAATTCAGCTAAATATTTTAACGGACGAACAGTATTTAGTTGTTTTACAGCTAATTGACATTCAGCAACGCGTTGGTTGTAAGCGCCCGAATCCAATTTATGTGGTGAATGTGTATTTGAAATAAGAATTTTAACTCCTTGTAGTTTTACAGGAACAAGTTCGAACTCCAACGTATCGCAGTTTAAGTGAATAGCGTGATCTTTAGCACCATTAGCCGAAGCAAACTGATCCATAATACCGCAATTTACCAAAGCAAATTCGTGTTCCGATTTTTGACCAATTTGAGCCAACACAGTGCGGTTAAAATCTGTTCCGAGTTGATCGTTAAAGGCATAAGCTGTAACCACTTCCAATGCAGCCGACGAAGAAAGACCCGCACCATTAGGCACATTTCCCCAAATTAATATATCGTAGCCCTGTGTGATTGCAATTCCACGTTTTACAAACTGAGCCAATACACCAAGCGGATAATTTACCCACGATTTGTTGAGCGGTGTAGTGAGTTGGTCGAAACCAAGCGAAATAATTTCAGGTTGATTAAGCGATTTGAAGTTCATAACGCTTTTGTCGTTTTTGGCCAACAAAAGATATGTACCAAAACTCAATGCACAAGGAAAAACTGAACCCCCATTATAATCGGTATGCTCGCCGATAAGGTTTACACGACCTGGTGAGAAATAAACGGCATCAGCCGCTTTGCCGTAAGTAGCTTCGAAAGCTGCTTTTAATTCTGTTACTGTCATAATCTTTTTTATAAATTTGGTGTTTGAAATTAAGCCAGCAAAGAAACAAAAAAAACCGCTTTTACCCGAAAAAAAAAGCATGTTATAGAGCAGGTTTTGGGAAAAGCAACTATTTTAAACAAACAAAAGGAATACCTGAAAATAATATTCTCAGGCATTGCTTCTTAACCTCAAAAAAACTAATTTGTTAAACTAAACCTAAATCCTGTTTATACGGACTTTGAATGCTGTTAAATGTTTCGCTTTGCCTGGCCGGAGGAGTTGATTCTAGCGCAAGTGAAGTTTCCTTAAAGATTATACAACTTAACAAAATCAGATTCTATACTATCAATTAACTGTTCGTCAATTTTCAATTCTACGGCACACTCTCGAAATTCACTAACAGCGGTGCTTACTATTTCAATTAATGACTTATAATCCTGAATATCGTTACGCAGTGCAACAATTTCCAAATCTTCACGAGTAATATTTTCATTTTTACCGTTTATGGTCATCGAATGTCGGTTCATATATGCCGGAGCAGTAATATCAACACTGTATGTCAAATCGTAAGCCGGAGACAAACGCCATACGCCATCTGGAGTCATGCAGAAACTGAAGTTTTTTGAATGGTCATCCACATTACGTGCAAGCACATTAAATACCATCCGTAAATATTGTTGACGGCTATCTTCGTACGGCAAATTAAGCCTACGTATTACGGCAAACAAATCTTCGTAGCTGTCGCTTCCCGGCGACATAGCAGCCAGAGTTTGTTATACCCGACTGGCATTCCCCACAGTTTTACCATAACTACGTTTGTTTCCATAATTACTTTCCTTTTTGCTGTTTCTTAAATAATGCACGGGGACTTTCAGGTAATTCAGGCAGCAGCTTCTCAATTTCGTCCAGACTGTCAATGGCTCTCAGTAATTTAATAAACGAAGCCAACGTGACACCTGTAGATGACCCATTCTCAAACGTGCTGATAGTGAATACGCTCAAACCTGATTTTTCAGCCACTTCTTTCTGAGTTAAACCCATTCGTTTACGGTAGTCACTAAATCGTTTTCCCAATTGTCGGATTATATCATTACCCGATTGTTCATATAGTTCATTATACATAGTCTATAATAATTTGTGCAAATATAGATATATCTAAATTAATATCCAAATATAATTCAATAATATAGATTTATCTATAACAATAAAGGTAATAATCCAATTAAACCATCATTCAAATTACAAAACAATGCCCGAAACTCATTACTGAATCTCGGACATTCTTACTTGTATCAAAAAAACTAATTTATTAAACTAAACCTGTATCCTGTTTAAACGGACTTTGAACG
>JBMOHZ010000298.1:0-3700 GCA_049317585.1 Paludibacter sp. | reverse complement strand
ATTTCGTATTGCCGATACCGCAACATGAGCGGGCATGAATATAAATACAGAATTGATGATGGTTTAAAGGAAGCGGATATTGAAAAACGTTCGTCGGTTGCCGATTTTTCGCTCCGGTCTGCATGGAAATATTCGCTACTCAAAAATTGGGATATGAATTTTGGAGCACAAGCAAGTTATTTGGCTTATGAACCCAATTTTATCTACGATTCCGACATGCCTAATGCTTTTGTGAGCGATAAATTCAATTCGTTCGAGACAGCAGTTTATCTCGATAATATTATTCGTATTGGAAACGCCGTGCAGTTGCAACCTTCGTTTCGATATTCGTTTTTTGCAAACGATGGAGCTGTTTTCCCAAGTTTCGAACCACGTGTAAATATTACGTGGCAAACTTCGCCATTACATAGTTTTAATATAAATTACATGCGAGTAAGCCAAACATCGCATTTGGTTTTTGCACGTGATATAATTCTAAAAAAAGAAATTTGGTTACCAGCAACGCAGTTTATTCCACCACAAACTTCCAATCAATTTTCGACTACTTGGTCTGGTTCATACCGCAAAGGCGATTACAGTACCGAGGCGAGCGTATATTATAAAAAAATGGAGCATTTAGCGGCACTCAAAGAGGGTTACGAAAATATGTTTGGCATTACAGGTATCGAAAACAAACTCGAAACGAATGGAGAAGGAATTGCCTACGGAGCTGAATTTACGCTCCATAAAAACACCGGAAAATGGAAAGGTTCGGTATCGTATGCGTGGCAACATGCCACTCGGCAGTTTGCCAACATCAATGGAGGCAAGGTGTATGAGTTCGACTACAACCGTCCACATAGTTTTATTATTAATGCTAATCGACAATTGAAAAACAACTGGACTATGAATGTAGTTTGGCAATTTCAGAGCGGTATTCCTTTTTCGCCCGTGTTGGGTAAACAATATTTGTTAGACCCAGAAAATGGACAACAAAACCACATTGGTTATATTTATGGACCCAAAAATTCCGACCGAATGATGCCCTATCATCGGCTCGATTTAGGATTTAATCATACTATAACCACCAAGCGTGGTAATAAAGCTGTATGGACGTACTCTATCTACAATGCCTACGCTCACATAAATCCTTACAGCTATTACTACGACAACGATAATTTAATGCGCAATGGTATGTATTCTGATCGTCCGTTGCAACTCTACAAACTTAGTTTGTTTGGCTTTATTCCCAGTATTGCATACAAAGTGTATTTCGACTTTGACAAAAAAACAATGCCGAAAACAAAAGTGGTGAAACAAGTAAAAAAACACAACTGGTTGTATTTGGAGTAAAGTATTTAAACGAACTAACTTTTCGCAGAATAATACTATATTTGCATTGTAAAGTCTGAATCTCATTTTACAATTAAATACACCCGTTATCATGAATACTACATTAGCACAATTGGATATTCTACAGCAAAAGTTGGAAGCGCTTAGGCTTCGACAAAATGAGTGTGTGCAGGATATAAATAGTCTTGAGCGCGAAATTGCGTACTTGAAAAGTGATATTCTAGACGCCGAAGAGATGCAGCCCGATGTGGTGGAAATTGCGAATTTGTATGCTCCCGAAGTTGTTAGTGAGTTAGTTGAAATTAAAGTGGTTGAGACAAAACAAACTTCAAGTCAAGAAAATACCTTTTCGAAGCAAACTAAAAGAACAATTGAAAAGACTGATATCGAAAAATTTATTGGCGAAAACCTTATCAATAAAATTGGAATTGCCATAACTATAATTGGTGTGGCAATAGGAGCCAAATATTCAATCGAAAACAATTTAATTAGTCCATTAACACGCATTATTATTGGCTATGTTTTTGGGATTCTTGTTTTTGGATTTGGTTTAAAACTAAAGAAAAATTACGTAAACTTCAGTGCTGTGCTCGTTAGTGGCGCTATGACTATTATGTACTTTATAACCTACGCAGGATTTAGTTTTTATAGTCTTTTTCCGCAACTCACTGCTTTTACGCTCATGTTTTTGTTTACTGCCATCACGGTGCATTTAGCCTTAAAATACAACCTACAGGTGATAGCTCATATAGGTTTGGTTGGTGCTTATGCTGTCCCGTTTTTACTAAGCGAAGGTTCAGGTAAGGTCGAGATACTTTTTACCTATATGTCGATTATTAATATTGGTATTCTTGTCATTTCGTTCCAAAAATACTGGAAATCACTTTACTATGCTGCATTTATATTATCGTGGTTAGTGTTTGGTACTTGGTATGGTCAATCGTATGTGGCTGATTCACATTTTAATATTGGTTTATTTTTTGGTACAGTTTTTTTTCTACTATTCTATATCTCGTTTTTGGCTTATAAAATTTTCCGGAATAAGACTTTCGAAATCGAAGACATTGTACTTCTGTTAGTAAACTCGTTTGTGTTTTATGCTTTTGGTTATTCCATATTGGGCACTACTAAAGGGGGCGAAAATCTTCAGGGGTTATTTACCATATTCAATGCTTTAATTCATTTAATTGCTTCATTTGTTGTGTATAAACAAAAGTTGGCCGATAAAAATCTGCTGTTGTTAATTGTGGGTTTAGTGGCTGTATTTGTTACAATTACTATTCCTGTGCAGTTGGATGGCAACTGGGTTACGCTGCTTTGGCTGGGCGAAACGCTGGTTTTGTTTTATATCGGACGCATAAAGCAAAGTGCAATTTACGAAAAACTAGCTTACCCGCTTATGGTCTTGGCTTTTGGCAGCATTATTCAGGACTGGAGTACAAATTACAATACCGAATCGTTTACACAACTTTCGCATACTGTTCGTCCGCTATTAAATATCAATTTTCTAACATCCATGCTTTTTGTAGCAGGTTTTGTGGGTATGTGGTATGTTGATAGGCTAAAAAAGTACATACCCGCATTTAATCGCAAATCGTATCCTTTTATCCCTTACATTATTCCAATAATTCTGATTATAAGTGTTTATTATAGTTTTTATGTAGAAATAGTCAACTATTGGATTCAACTATTTAACAATACCTGTGTTTCGGAAGTTGTTAAGAGCCAGAACTATGGCAGTACTGTTTGGAATTACGATTTGTTGGATTATAAATTAATATGGACTTTGAACTATACCATGTTGTTTCTTTCGGTGTTGACATATATCAATTCTAAATACTTCCGAATCAATGTCCTTTCGCAAATTACGCTAATATTACTGTGTTTAACGCTTCTTTTTTACCTTGTGTTTGGTTTAAGTTCATTAGCCGATTTGCGCAATTCGTTTTTGGACCAGGATCAGGCAAATTATTTTCCACGTACGGTTCAAAATAGCTACATCAGATACATATCATTTGTGTTTTTAATTCCGGCACTTGTTTCGGCCTATAGTTACCGTAGTTCGGTGCTTTTTGATAAGTTAAATAGAATGCATTTTGATGTGGCCTTGAATATTGTTATGCTTTGGATGTTGAGTAGCGAACTTCAAAACATTTTGGCACTAAACGGCGTAACACAAACCGACAAATTGGGAATTAGTATTCTGTGGGGAGTTTATTCGCTGCTTTTGATTGTAGTTGGTATTTGGAAAAACCTAAAACATTTACGCATTGCGGCCATTGCACTTTTTGGAGCAACACTTGTGAAACTCTTCATTTACGACTTATCGCAATTGAGTACCATTTCAAAAACAATCTTGTTTGTATCC
>JBMOHZ010000297.1:0-3702 GCA_049317585.1 Paludibacter sp. | reverse complement strand
CTCAAACAACCGGTATAGTAACAAGCGGTTCTGCCTCTATTACTGGCGTCCCAACCAATGTAGGGTATGCAATAGGTAGTTTGATTTTCGGAAATGGAATTGCTGCAGGTACTACAGTGAGCAACATTACCGGTACAGGACCTTATACCTTGACGCTTTCGGCCAATGCAACTGCATCAAGTGTCACGGCCGAGGTTTTAATTATCAATCCAGTAATAACCATATCGAACGCTGCTACAGCTACAGGGAGTGCCATTGCGCTGAATTTTTATAATGCTACTGCGTTTACAAATAGTGGCTCAGGAACTATCACTATAAGAAGCACAGCAAATCCTTCATATCCTGCCAATACTACTTGGTCATCTACAATGAATCTCGATGGTAATGCAGGTTTTCTAAACCTATTTACTGGTATATACAACAATGTGATTGTTAACAATACCCATGCTACTAATACTCGTGTTTATATGCAGACTGGTATTAATTACCTTACAGGTACAACTTATACTGGAGCATCAAGAATAAATGGTGCATTTACATTGACAAGCGGTATCTTTACGCCAAACGGAAAGCCGCTTACCATAGCTGGTTCAAGTTTAACCAGAACTTCAGGGACGATTGATCTTTCAAATACAAGCTCAGCATCAATGTTAACATTTGCTAATGCAACGCCATTAACGTTACCATCTGGACTGTTCAGTGCAAACATTTACAGATTGACTTTAAATGGTGCAGGTGGCGTAACATTAGGCGATGCAATAACTGTAGATAATACTTTAACACTCACTTCGGGCACATTAACCACAGGCGCAAATACATTAACCATAAATGGAACAACTTCGGGTACTGATAATATAGAAACAGGATCGAATGGCACACTTGTTTATGGTGGAACTGGTGCTCAAACTATTTCTAACTTGGCAAGTAGTGCTGTAAATAACTTAACTATCAACAATGCTGCAGGAGTAGCAGTAAATAGTAATATTACAGCAGCAAATTTGACTATCAATGGTAGTAAAGTATTGAATGTAAATGCCGGCAAACAACTTACCGTAAGCACAGGAATGACTAACAATGGCACATTAAATTTACTTTCGACAAGTGGCGGTGGCACAGCAACAATTTTGACCCCTGCTACCATAACCGGAACTAATACTGCTAATGTAGAACAATATTTAGCTTCGTCACGTAACTGGTATATGTCGTCGCCTGTAACCGGTGCAACTGCTTCTGCGGGACCAACCTATTACAAATATGTTGAAGCGTTGAATGATGGTATTACATGGACTACGGTAAATTCAGGCAATGGATTTGATGTTATGACTGGATATATTGTAAAACCAACTACTGCAACAACTTATAATTTTAATGGTACGCTGAACACAGGTGATAAAACCATTTCAGGATTAACTTCAACTGCTACTGCCAAAACAGGCTTCAATCTAGTAGGTAATCCATATCCTTCGTATGTAAAATGGTCGGAAGCTGTAAGAACCAATGTCGAAAATACAATGTGGTACCGTACACACAATGGAACGAATTATAAATTCTACACCTATCAGGTTGGAGTTGGTGCAGGTGGAATTGGTGTTCCTGCAACTGTTACCGATTACATACCACCTATGCAGGCGTTTTGGGTAAAAGTAAATGCTTCACAAACAGGTTCAGTGCAATTCTTAAATTCAAGCCGCGACCACCAAGATGCAGCTGGAAGTATATTCAGAGCACCAAAAGCAATGAATTCAGCCATGAAGTTACTTCGTTTGCAGGTTTCGAACACAACCGAAAACGACGAAACTGTGCTCTATTTTAATGCCAATGCTTCTGATAACTTGGATGGCTACGACTCACAAAAAATGTTTAATTACAATGCCGCTATTCCCGAAATTTATACAACAGCTGGAGCTGAAAAATTAGTTATCAATGGGATGAGTGAAGTAAAATACAACACCGAAATTCCACTTGGTTTTGTAAATGGACAGACCAATGAAACCAATTCGTTTAGCATAAAAGCTACTGAATTGAAAAACTTCGAAGCTGGAACACGAGTTATTTTACGTGATAAAGTGGATGTGGTTGATTATGAATTGAATGGTGATAATGCCTATACATTTACTTCGGACGCTGTTAATTCAACCAATCGATTCAGTTTGTTGTTCAAATCACCTTCGGTTACTACCGATATTGACGGCACAAAAAACAGTAGCGTGTATGCTTATGCAAATGCAAATAATAACATTGTGATTGCAGGTACTGAAAAAGCAACCTATAGCGTTTACAATTCAGTAGGAATGTTAATTGAAAACGGTAAAACAACTGCAAAACTGCAAACTGTAAACTGCAAACTGCAAACCGGAGTTTATGTAGTAAAGGTGAATAATCAAACAACAAAAGTAATTATCAAATAAATACCATGGAAAAGAAAACATATATCGCTCCAAAAGTTGAGCTTATTACTCTCGACAACGAAATTTCATTGGCATTGGAATCGTCACCTCCTCCTGGACCAAGCGAAACGGTTAATTTTAATCAGCAAAGTCCGTTTAAAGACGAAACTGGTTTAGCTTAACAGCATATTTTTTTTTGGTTACTAATTACACCCCACAACACAGTAAGTAAAAACTGATCGGTTGTGGGGTGTTTTGTTGTGCATTTATATTTTCTGCTACTCCGCACCTTATTCGCCTCATATTTTAAGATAATCCATATATAACCCATATATAACCCGTATATAATCCATATATAACCCGTATCAAAAAGATATGGATTATATATGAGTTATTTATAAATTTAAAATGATTTATTTATAGTTTTATTAGCTTACAGGTACGGTAATGTAGCGAATAATCATGGCATAACTGTCGTATCAATTTGACGATTTCGATGCTTTTGGCAACCCTACACCGTTTTTCTTTTCATATTTCTAAAAACGATATTGGTTAAATGGATTTAATTTTTTACTTTTGACGCTGGAAGTAAGAGGGCAACGAGTTATGCTCGATTTTGACTTAGCTGACATGTACGAAACAGAAACAAAGCGTCTGAAAGAAGCTGTTCGAAGAAATATAAATCGATTTCCATCCGATTTTATGTTTGAACTAACGAATCAAGAATACAATTCTTTAAGGACGCAATTTGCGACCTTAAAGAATTTAGGTCGAGGAGAACATCGCAAATATTTACCTTTTGCTTTCACAGAACAAGGTGTTCTATGTTAGCAAGTGTATTAAAAAGCGAAAAGGCAATTGAAGTAAACATACAAATTGTTAGAGCATTTGTAATACTTCGCCAGTATGCTCTTGGATATGCCGAACTGAATCAAAAGTTAGACGCATTTATGATAGAAACCAATATGCAGTTCAGTGATATTTATCAGGCCTTGACCGAAATGGCAAGCCAAAACGAAAAAAATCAAAAGCCAATAAAGCCGATAGGGTATTTGGCTTACGAAAAATAACAAAATGACTAAGAGCAAAATTATCAAAATTGAAGATAAAGAAATACTAATTTATTCATTGAATAATGAGGACTACATTTCGCTTACTGATATGGCACGCAGTCAGTTGGAAGATGTTATTATAATAAAATGGTTAAGTTTAAAAAACACAATTGAATATATTGGAGAATGGGAAGCAATGTATAATCCAGATTTTAATTATACCGAATTCGGTACAATTAAAAATGCTTCAGGTGGTAATAACT
>JBMOHZ010000296.1:0-3707 GCA_049317585.1 Paludibacter sp. | reverse complement strand
ATATTTGTAAGTTCCGGAAACACAACATATTCGAATAACATTATTAGCTTGGGCAACACTACAAATAATTTGATTTATGGTTTTTACGATTTAAATAATACAAGTCAAACATGTAATGCCTATTATAATACTGTTTATATTAGCGGAGCAACATCTGGTGCATATTTCTCATATGCCATGTATTCAGGTTTAGCAGCAGGCACACGCAATTATCGTAATAATATTTTTACAAATACAAGAACTAATTCCACAGCTAGCGTTTACAATGCTGGTATAGGTTATGCTACCAATAGCAATGCAGGATTAACAACTGATTATAATGATTATTACGTAAGTGGCACAGGGACTGTTGTAGGATTGTGGAATGGAGCAACCCGAACATTAGCAACATTAAGAACATCCACTGGGGGTGATGCAAATAGCAATACAACCAATCCTACTTTTGTAAGCGGAGGTTCAACTACAGCAACAGATTATAAAGTGGGTGTTACACTTACAGCAGTTACTGGTACAGGTATCGCATCGGATTATGGTGCATTTTCACGCCCTTCATCTGCTCCTACTATGGGTGCTTGGGAGCGTAATGTAAATAAATGGAAAGGTACAACTTCAACCGATTGGGGTACGGCATCGAACTGGACAGGTAATTTAGTACCTGATGTTGATGCAACTATTGAGTTTGATCCAGTTCCGGTAAACCATTGTATCATGGATATAAACCGCTCTGTAACCAACATAATTAATGCACAAGGTACATACCGAGTAGTAACAAACGGTAAAGTATTGACAGTAAAAGGTGAATTGCAATTTACAAATGGAGCTCAAATAGATGCTTCGGCAGCAAGTTCAAAAGTAATTTTTGCAGGCGCAAGTGCTCAATCTATTCCTAGCGGATCGTTTTATAATAACGAAGTATTTAACCTGGAAGTAAACAATGCCAATCATGTAACACTTAATGGTACAGTACGCTTATTAAATACAATTAGTTCTACTGCAGGTCGATTTGATGCCTATTTAAATTCACCAAATTTTACGTATGGTGGTACAAGCGCTCAAACTATCGAAAATAGTGTGTTTTTGGATAACAAAGCATACAATATGACTATTGATAATGCCAGTGGAGTAAGTTTGAATACTGATTTTACATTAAATAATAATTTAACAATCAATTCAGGCAAACTATTCACAATCAATACTACACGTACAATGACAGTATCGGGCACTGTGACTAATTCGGCTGGCGAAAATGGATTGGTTATAAAATCAAGTTCCACACAAGCAAACGGTTCGTTGATATTTTATAATAGCTTTGCCAATGCAGTATCAGCAACTGTCGAAATGTATTCAAAAGCGACATGGAATTTGACAAATGCAACTGGTAGCAAGTATAATTGGCAGTACTTTGGAGTACCTGTGCGTGCCATAAATGCATATCCAACTTTCAATCTTATTCCAAGTGCTGAATCAGGCATTCCGTGGGATGTTGAAAATCAGGGATTTGTTCGCAGATGGAATGAACCAGGAGATGTATATACCTATTGGCAACAGTTATACGATGACGGCACTAATCGTGGATATAATGACTCTACGCTTACTCCATTTTATGGTTATGAAATATGTCATGCTACCGCTCGTACTTTCTCATTTAAAGGCGAATTGGTTAACAGTAATTTCAACTCAAATCAATTAGCAAAAACAACTGGCGCAAAATATCCCGGAC
This sequence comes from Paludibacter sp., assembly GCA_049317585.1. Lineage (GTDB taxonomy): Bacteria > Bacteroidota > Bacteroidia > Bacteroidales > Paludibacteraceae > Paludibacter. Next base: position 1,987 of record JBMOHZ010000296.1, on the reverse strand, counting down.
AACATTTACTTGCCAATCCGTACACAGCTGCTATTGATATTCGACAAATAGAATTTGGAAGCGATATGGAAGCAACCGTTTACTTATACAATACAGGAACGTATAACTCATGGGATGGCAATTTAACAAAGGTTGGTGCAACACCTGGACAATATATTTCTATACCTAAAAATCTTGCAGGCTATGCTGGATTACCTCGACAAGTACCTTCGATGAGTTCTATGCTAACAAGAGTACTAACATCTACGACCAATGCTTATGTAAATGTGGCATACAGCTCTGTGATAATGGGAAATACAGATTTACAACGAGCTCCAGGTCGGAACAAAGCAGTTGTTACCGAACAAGATGTAGTTTCAACTGTAGTTACTGTGGAAGGAGCAAATTCGGGTGATAAATTATGGTTATTTGCTAACGATAATTTTACACGTACGTACGATAATGGATACGATGGCATTAAACAATATCCTACTGTAGGGCAAGTAAGTTTCTTTGCAAGTGAATCTGATTACGGTTATCAAATTGATGCAGTGGACGATTTGAATAATACATTATTAAAATTCCGAGCAAGTAGTGATTTAAATTATACTATGACCTTTGATCATGAAAATACCGAAAATAAATACGAAAGCATTTATTTATATGACATGTTGAAAGATAGTACAGTTAATATTACCGAAACAGGCTCAACCTATTCATTTACTGCTACCAATTCGACTTCGACACAATTACGTTTTAGAATCATAACTAATCCGCTTAGTAATGGAACTACAACTTCAACATCAGAATCGAACATAAATGTATTTGCAGCTGACAATAGCCTGTTTATTAAACGTTTGACTGGTGCTAATGCACTTGTCAAAGTAACTGATTTAACTGGTCGACTAATTGCCGAAAAGAAAGTGGATAATAATGGACTAATAACATTACCAATTCAAAAACAAACAGTGTATATAGTTACAGTAACTTCCGAAGGAAAAACTCATTCGCAAAAAGTAATGATAAAGTAACTTAGAAATAGCTTAAAAAAAGAGAGAATGTCAAATTGACATTCTCTCTTTTTTAATTTATTAGCGAATCAATTATACCTCGTTGACGAACTGCTTCATATATTAATACTCCTGCAGCAACCGACACGTTTAACGAGTCAATTGTACCAAGTAATGGTATTCGAACCATGTGGTCGCATATACGCAAATTTTCGGCTGACACGCCATCATCTTCCGACCCCATAACAATGGCAATTGGTTCTGACATACTTGCTTCGGTATAATTCTGACTCGCTTTTTCAGTCGCAGCAATTAATTTCATTCCGGATGCTGCTAAGTATTTCAACGCTTCGGTAATGTTGTGCTCACGGCAAACAGGTATTTTAAGAAGCGCACCTGCCGAAGTTTTAACGGCATCCCCATTTAGAGCTGCACCGCCTTTGAGTGGAACAACAATAGCATCAACTCCCGCACATTCGCATGTACGAGCAATGGCACCAAAGTTTCGCACATCGGTTATTCCATCCAAAACTACAATAAAGGGCATTTTACCCGATTCGTATATTCCTGGAATAATATCCTCGATATGTTGAAAAGTTACTGGCGAAATAAATGCTATAACACCTTGATGGTTTTTCATGGTGAGTTTATTCAACTTTTCGATAGGCACTTTCTGCACAGGTACTTCCAATCCATTTAATGCCGTAAATAGTTCACGCGACAACTCACTAGTCATATCCCTACGAACGAGTATTTTGTCAATTTCTTTACCTGCTTGTATGGCTTCCAAAACGGCACGTATGCCAAAAATCATATCCTTCTCAGGACGTTGCTTATTGTTATAATTAATCATTTTTTATTATTGAATTTTATTGAGATTTCTCTGCCTTTCGTTTCATTGCATCGCGTATATTGACAGCCAATTCATACTTCTCCTCGTGTAAAGCCATGCTTAGCAATTCTTCCAGATCATTCATATTTAGCAGATCAAGCTCTTC
>JBMOHZ010000295.1:0-3726 GCA_049317585.1 Paludibacter sp. | reverse complement strand
TATTGCGGACAATGCGTTTCGGTTTGTCCTACGGGTGCTTTGACCGAAGTTGACCACTCGAACGATGTGTTACGCGCATTATCAGATAGAACAAAAACGGTTATAGTACAAACTGCTCCTGCAGTGCGTGCTGCCTTGGGCGAAGAGTTTGGTTTAGAGCCAGGGACATCAGTAACCGGAAAGATGGCAGCTGCTTTACGCCGTTTAGGATTCAAATATGTTTTTGATACCGATTTTGCTGCCGACCTTACCATTATGGAGGAAGGAACCGAGTTGCTCGACCGATTAGGACGCTACTTGAAAGGCGAAGAAAATGTAAAACTGCCTATGCTAACATCTTGCTGTCCGGGATGGGTCAACTTTTTCGAACATAATTTTTCGGATTTGCTGGACATTCCTTCAACTGCCAAATCGCCTCAGCAAATGTTTGGTGCCATTGCCAAAACTTATTTTGCCGAAAAAATTGGTGTCGATCGCAAAAATTTAGTTGTAGTGTCGGTAATGCCTTGTTTAGCAAAAAAATATGAATGTCAACGTGATGAATTCAAAGTGAATGGAAATCCGGATGTTGACTTTTCAATTTCAACACGCGAATTAGCAGCATTTATCAAACAAGCCAATATAGATTTTATGGATTTGCCCGACGAAGATTTTGATCATCCTATGGGCGAATCGACAGGTGCAGGAGTGATTTTTGGGAATACGGGTGGCGTTATCGAAGCTGCTTGTCGTACTGCTTATGAACTTCACACAGGCAAAACACTCGAAAAAGTAGAATTTAATGCATTACGAGGTATGGATGGTATACGCTCAGCAACTATTGATTTTGATGGTTTACCATTAAACATTGGTATTGCACACGGTTTGGCCAATGCTCGTAAATTGCTTAACGAAGTACGTGCTGGACGCTCTAAATACCATGCTATCGAAATTATGGCTTGTCCTGGTGGATGTATAGGTGGTGGTGGTCAGCCTTATCACTTCGGAAATAGTGAAATCTTACTAAAACGTGCCGCTTCACTTTATAGCGAAGATGATCGGAAAATTATTCGTAAATCACATGAGAATCCTCATATTTTGAAATTATACGATGAGTTTTTAGGAAAACCACTTGGACATAAGTCGCACGAATTGCTTCATACTACTTATTTCGATAAAAGTAATGAGGTTTCGATACATCATGATTGATTAAAACTAAAAGAATAAATTAAAAATATAACGTTATGATTAGTAAATCATTAACCGATGAAAAGTCGATAAAAGCCGACGAAATTAAACTTGTGAAACCTGAAGCGAAAGATATTATTCACGAAATGGATAAAACATCTTCGATTTATAGTTTTGCTGCTACCGAAAAGGGTAAAGTAAAAGTTAAGGTAAAACTTTCTGAAGATAAAATTCAGAAGATACATGAAATTTGTGCCAGCTTTAATAATGAAGCGGGTGAACTAATTAATGTTTTGCATCAAACGCAACATACTTTTGGTTACCTTCCGGCTGAGGTACAAGAAGTTATTGCACATTGTTTGAATGTTTCAACTGCTCATGTGTATGGTGTAGTTACTTTTTACTCGTATTTTACCATGATTCCAAAGGGCCGTTTCCCTATTTCGGTTTGTACAGGTACAGCTTGTTATGTACGTGGAGCCGAAAAGGTGCTGGATGAGTTTAAAAAACAGCTTGGTATAGCAGTAGGTCAAACGAGCGACGATGGAAAATTCTCACTTAGTTGCTTGCGATGTGTTGGTGCATGTGGATTGGCTCCGGTAATTTTGGTAGGCGAAAAAGTGTATGGACGTGTAGCTCCCGATGGTGTGAAAGCAATTTTGGATGCTTACAAAGATAAATAATTTTAAAGATTAACGCTTCATGGCTCTGTCCATGAGGCGTTTGTCTTCTTTTTCCTTTAGGCTTTGGCGTTTATCGTAGTTTTTCTTACCACGAGCTAGTCCAATTTCGAGTTTTGCCAAACCCTTTTCGATGATAAAAAGTTTGATAGGTACAATGGTATAGCCAGTTTCTTTAGTGGCTTTTGTTAGTTTTTTAAGCTCCCGAGCATTAAGTAGTAGTTTACGGTCGCGGCGAACTTCGTGGTTATTATAGGTTCCGAAAAAATAAGTGGAAATGTGCATATTACGCACCCATAATTCATTATTTATAAAGGTACAAAAAGTGTCAACTAATGATGCTTTACCATCGCGAATAGATTTTATTTCGGTTCCAAATAATTGAATACCAGCCACAAAACGCTCCTCTAATTCGTAGTCGAATGTGGCGCGCTTGTTTTTTATTACTATGTTCGATTTTTTAAACAATGCTTTACAACCTTATTAACTTTATTACTTTTAACCTTATAACCTTTATAACCTTACAACCTAAAATCCCGGAATCATAAATAAAATAATTTTACTAATAATTGCTGGTAAAAACATGATGGAACCACCAATGATTAGCATTATTTTGCCTCTTTCATCTTCGTTTACATCAAACTTTAATCGGCATCCTTCCCATACAATATATACGGTATAAACATTTAAAATTTGCAGAAAAAACAGACTTGGAATAATGGTTGTTATCAATTTTATTGCAAATACAACCGAAAACGAATACACAATTAATTTTTCAATAATCATGGAATCCGATTTGTCGGCATGGTATTTATTTAAAAATTTATTGACAAAATAACGAATTAAATAAAATGAACTTAAGTATGCAATTAATGCTATAACGCCGTATATAAAACCAGTCTGAATGTGTTTTGAATCGGCATAAATAGTTTTAAATGCAACTACTAAAGCAACACAAAGTAACAGAAGAGGTGTGAAGTATTTCTTGAACGATTTTTCTCTAACGTCATTAAATATTTCTTCCCAAGTTTGTGAGGTCGACATCATTAATCCCCACGTACGTAAAATAATTTTTTGAATGTCTGTTTTCATTATTTTTTTTATTTTCAAACAAAATAAAATTTGGCCTGCAAAATTACAACTAATTTTCTATACTTGAATCACAGTAATTTATAATAACAAAAAAAAAATATATAAAATTACAGCCAATTTATAGCTCAAAATGTATCTTTGATAAAGTAAACATTTAAAAAATTGCTTATATTTGCTGACTTTTATAAAAAAACTGGATGATATATGGAAAATGAAATTAGATTATCAATAACCGGATTGGTATACAACCAAACAGTAGTTGGTACTTATGGCTTGGTTCTGAGTGAGATGGAAGGAAATAGGCGATTTTCGGTAATGATAGGAGAACCAGAGGCTCAATCTATAGCAATGAAATTAAACAATAAAAAATCACCTCGCCCTTTAACGCATGATCTAATTAATAATATACTTTCAATATTTGGTACAAAACTCGAAAAAATACTCATTTACAATATGATAAGTGATGTTTTTTACTCTGAACTGCATATTCGTAAAGACGATGAAGTTTTAATTGTAGATGCCCGCACTTCGGATGCTGTGGCTCTTGCAGTACGTAGTGATGCACCTATTTATATAAATTCCGACATTTTAGAGATTGTAGGAACAATAGTTGAAGTGCCTGCTGAAAAAACAGAGGAAATGGAAGTAGAACTCAATGCCGAAGATTTAACTTCAGAAGAGCTTGATCTGCTAAATATGAATGATCTGGAAGAATTGCTAAGCATGGCTCTGCATGAGGAGAAGTATGAATTGGCTGTCAATATAAGCGATGCTATGAAACGAAAGG
>JBMOHZ010000294.1:0-3727 GCA_049317585.1 Paludibacter sp. | reverse complement strand
ATATGGAAATGGGAGTAGGAGTCAGCAATATCCTACGACTTTTCACACTACAATCGGTATGGCGCCTCACCAACCTCAACCATACAGGAGTTGAGCGCTGGGGATTACGCGCTAGTATACGGGTGAGTTTTTAACTACAAAATATCCAGTTTGTACGGATTACTCTGATCAAAATGTAACAACTGAGTTATTTCTCCAGGTCCTACGGGTGGTGCAGATTCTAATGCAAGTGAGATTTCGTTATCGAGAATTATGATTTCGATACTTGGTATGATATATTTTTTCTTTCCCTCGAATTCAATTTGCCCCAATACCTTTCAGTTTAAAATTAAGCTGAAGCTAAAGGGTCCTAATAAAAAACAATTATATTCATAACAGCCTCGAAGATGAACAAATAAAGTCAAATATATTAATTTTTAATAACTATCCACCAAACTCATCAATGTTAGTTTCGGAAGATTTTTGATTTTTTCTTTCGTTGTAAAAGTTAATTCTCGGGTTGTTCCGGGTAATAAATCGAAATAATTATCGCTGAAAAAACCTTCTATTCCTTCGAAATTAAGATACAAATCCTTCACTAACATATTAGACTTCAAAGTAATAGTATACAGTCCGCCAACCAACGTGACATTCGATGAAATATCCGGTTTTGATAACTCCAGATTTTTCGGTTGGGTAAAAAAATGTACTTTGCGGGCAATCTCTTTGCCATCGCTTTGCAGCCTGAGTAAACCGTAGGTGCCCTCCACATTATCGGTCAGTGTGTTTGTTTGTGCCTCGAAAACCTTTGTTGGTGCATTGGAAACTACATTTGCAGGTATTGAATGTGATTTCAATAATTTTCCGCTAAAGTCATACAGTTCCATTTCAAGCGCGCCCTGAATCGGATTTAGCTTATCGGAAATAATGGTAACAGCTGTTTTACCGTTTTCTTCAAAAGCAGTAATTAGAACAGGCTCAAAACTCCGCTTAATCTCATACTGAAGTGCTTTCCAGCGTTTGTAATAATCGCAGCTTGACCATGACGCCACCGGCCAACAATCGTTTATCTGCCATACCAGCGAACCCATATTATAAGGCATGGCCCTACGGTGTGCTTCAATGGCGAACCGAATGCCATAAGCTTGTAAAACCTGTCCGACATAAAGAAATTTTTCAAAATTATCCGGAACATGATAATACATTTTCATATAATCCCTAATGGCCACATTTCCGATAGCACTCCGTTGGTGATGGCGCATTACATCCGACTCGATATTATAATCTTCGGGTAATGCAAACTTTTTTATGGATTCAAATTCAGGGAAAGATTGAAAGCCATATTCACTCATAAAACGTCCGATATTTTTCGAGTAATTTTCAAATGGTTCACGTGCATGCCAAACGCCCCAATAATGTGAATCACCGTCCGGATTAGAATTTGTAGCATATTGTTCTGGAACAATGCTTGACGGAGAGGAATGCCAATAAGCAGCATCGGGTGACAAAGCTTTTACTGCATCTGCTAGGATATGATTGAAGATAGTATCGTACGCATTCCAAACTTGTTCTCTTTTTTCGGCACTATAAGCGTTTTTCCAGCCCCATCCTCCGGTTTTACTGTCATTTTGCCAAGCAACATCTATTTCGTTATTTCCACACCAAAGTGCCATAGAAGGGTGATTTCGAAGTCTTTTTACCTGATATTCGGCTTCCTTTGTTACAGAATTCAGAAAGTCAGTATTGCCGGGGTACATGGAACATGCAAACATAAAATCCTGCCAAACTAGTATCCCTTTACGGTCGCAAAGCTGATAGAAATAATCGTCTTCGTAAATTCCACCTCCCCACACTCGTAGCATGTTCATGTTAGATTTTACGGCGGTATTTATTTCCCAATCGTACACATCTTTTGTAACACGGTTTAGAAACATATCGTTGGGAATATGATTTGCACCTTTTGCAAAAACAGGAACTCCATTTAGCTCGAAATAAAAACTATTTCCGGTACTATCGGGTTTTTGTATTAATTGTAACGTACGAAGACCAATTTCACGACTTTGAGAATCAACTGAGATATTTGATTTAACCGATGCGTTAATCGTATATAAATTCTGTTTTCCTAATCCATTGGTCCACCAGCGTTTAGGATTAGTGATTTCAAAAGGAATTTCAATCAAATTGTTTCCTGATTTCAATTCAACAGTTTTCTTAATTTTTGATTTTCCATCGATAGTAATTTCGAAAGAAGCTTGTTGTTTTTTTGTAGATTGAACTTCAATCAGAGTTTTCAAAACGGCTAATTTATCTGTCAGTGAATGCTGCTTCACATAAAAATCTTCAATTTTTATGTCGTTCCAAGCCCGAATTGAAACAGGTTTCCAAATGCCCGAAGTTGCAAAGCGTGGTCCCCAGTCCCAGCCAAAATGATAGGGAGCTTTACGAATAAAAGGACTGATTAGCTGGTCTTTAGTTAAGCCGCCATTTTCGGCCTGATCGTTGACAGCAGGAAGTAATATTCCATAAGATTTCTGCAATTCAAGTCCTTTTGTAATTGGTGATTGAAACTTAACTTGCAATGTGTTTTCACCTTGTTTGGCAACGGATTTAACGTTTACAATCCATTTGCGAAACATATTATCGGCTGTAAGAATTTTTGATCCGTTTAGATAGACTTCCGCAAAAGTGTCCAATCCTTTAAAATCTAGCTCAAGCCTATCTTTTACAATAAACTCAGCGGACAAATTAAAATTTGTTTCATACTCCCAATCTAGCTTATCAATCCATTGTAGTTTACGTTCATTTGTTCTGTAATATGGATTTTCAATCAGTTTGTTGTTCAATAAATCGGTATGTATACAACCCGGTACCTGCGCCGGATACCAATTAGTTGAGTCGGATTGCTTAAACTTCCAACCAGTGTTTATTTCCAACGATAATGGATTTGCCAGTAATGATGAAAACACTAGCTGAAACATTATAAATAAAAAGAATTGACAGAATGCATATTTTGGTTTAAACATCGCTATTTTTTGATAAAGTTCAACCTGAAGTTCTCATTTGAATCATTGCTTTTCATGGATAAAATATATGAACCAGCCTGAAGAGTTGAGATATTTAACTGATTATTGTTTAAAATGATATTTGAAAGTACTACTCTTCCATCGATACTATAAATTGTGCCTAAAATGTTTTTGACAGAGCTAATACCATTAACAAACAATTTGTCAACCACAGGATTAGGGAAAACTGAAACAGCATTCAAATACGAAACGTCAGTAACTTTTGTTGGAATTTCGACCAGTTTTATAGTATTTGTACTTTGTGCCAGATTCATTAGAATATCATTCGATAGTATTTTTTGGCCATCAAGTGGTGCGTAAATTTCTAAGCTTGATTTAAGCATTCGGCCATTATTCAAAGCGGCAACTTCATACGCATTCATACCTGCACGATAGAAGTATAATTCGCGGAAATCGACTGAGTTTGGAGCATCTTTATCGCTTAAATAAAACGATAGAGCCAGCAGTTTTTCACTAATACTTCCAATGGCGATATTATCAGCATATAAAACAGTTTCTCCGCGAGCATAGAAGTGAGTTAAAGTGATTTTATGCCATTCACCATTGTTTACGGCCACCAGACCCGTGAGTGAGCCACCATTTGGTGATTGATAACATAACATTCCGGATGCATTTATACTTAATGTACCTACTGCAACACCTTGTTTAAACGAGGCAATTGTACC
>JBMOHZ010000293.1:0-3735 GCA_049317585.1 Paludibacter sp. | reverse complement strand
ATAGTTCCAGGCGTATAGGTGATTTATGGTGTGGTTTTAAAAACGACATGCGTTTACCATGGAAGCACATGAGGAGTGTGACTTTTACTGATATAGATGGTCGTGAACATAAGGGATTCCCTCATACACATAACCCATTGGAAGATGCATTGGGTAATGCACATGCACTTCTCTATATGATTAATGAAGGGCTTAAATTGAAAATTTAAACCCTTCATTACTAGAACTAATTGAAAATGGAATTATCCGGCTGACTTCTTAATTCCTATCTGATTTCCGTTTCCAAACTTTTCTTTCAGAACTTTCATATCATCGCTCACTTTCATATCCAAAATCTTTGCATAATGTTGGGTTGTATGTAGATTTTTATGCCCCAGCATCTTAGATACACTTTCAATTGGAACGCCATTTGTGAGCGTTACGGTGGTAGCAAAAGTGTGACGAGCAATGTGAAAAGTCAATTCTTTATGAATGCCGCAAAGGTCGACTATTTCCTTTAAATATGAATTCATCTTTTGATTGCTTAAAATTGGCAATACCCGTTCTTCGTTGACTGCTTGTGGATGGTTGCGGTATTTTTCTATTATTGCTGTAGAAATGGGTAATAACGGAATGTTTGAACGTGTATCTGTTTTTGTTCGATTAATGAAAATCCAACGTTCCCCATCAACGCCTAATCCAATATTATTGCGTTTTAGCTTTTTTACATCAGCATAAGCTAAACCCGTGAAACAACTGAAAAGGAATATGTCTTTTACCAGATTGAGACGGTCGGTTGCGAACTGCTTATTGAACATGGTTTCAATTTCATCCTGCGATAAAAAAGCTCGCTCAACTTCAACCATTCTACTTTTGTAGTTTATAAAGGGGTTTTTCTGAATCCAGCCATTGGCCAAACAAATACGAATGATTTTTCCAAAGTTCTTAATGTACTTTGATGTTGTATTCTGACAACAATTGCATTTGGTTTTTAGATAAAATTCATAGCTTGTAATAAATTCATGGTCAACTTTTCGAATATCAATATCTGAAACTTTGTACTTCCATTTTAAGAATTTGGCCGTGTGTTTGAGTGAAGTTTCATAGCGAACATGTGTAGCTGCTGCAAAATCCTTTCCTATTAGGGCCTTTACTTCATCATTATGATTTTGGAAAATGGCAATGAGCATGTGACTGCGTTTTTCAATTCCCAAGATTTTGTTACGCATGTTTTCAGCATTTACTAATTCATCTTCCCGAATTAATTGTTGCTGATAATCATAAACCTTAGATTTAAGCGTGTCCAGATAGGAATTTGTTGCTTTTGACTCGGCACTTGTGCCTTTCATTCGATTGCCTTCAACTGACCACTTGTCAGAAGGTGTAAATCGTTTTGTGCTAAATTCGATACGTTCGCCGTTGACTGTAACGCGAATAAAGATGGGTAAAAGTCCATCAGTGTTTGTTTTTGTTCTCTTTACGAAAAAGAGAACGGATAGTTTTGTGTTCATTTGTGGTAACCTTTAAAAAGTTTCAAAAATACATACTTTTTAATTCCCAATCAAGATGTTCAATGATTGAACTGCTTGATAATAAACACTTTTAGCTCAAATTAGGTGGAGATTATGTTTTCGTTTTTTAAGTCCACCGAATTCAGCACCTACAGATTGATAGATATTGAATGTTTTGCAACTTGTTAAAAACATAAAAGCCTGTAAATCATTGATTTTACAGGCTTTTGATTGTTATTGAAATTCATTTTGCGGAGAGAGAGGGATTCAAACCCCCGGTACCTTGCAGTACGGCGGTTTTCAAGACCGCTGCAATCGATCACTCTGCCATCTCTCCAGGGATCGTCTTTTCTTCAAAGGCGGTGCAAAGATACGGCTTTTTCTGAAACTACCAAACAATTTTATTTACAATTTTTTTCAATTTATATTTACTAATTGTTTTTAGGATATAAAGCAATTGTAAATCAGTAAATTGTAAAACAAAATTAATTATACAGTTTTCAAATATTCCACTACATTCTTTTCAATTCGAGCTGTTATGTTACTTACATCGGCTCTGTCGAAGCTTTCGCCACTAATATTTTCGAATAATTCAATGTAACGTTCGCTGATTCCTGCCACAATTTCGGGTGTCATTTCAGGAACTTGCTGTCCTTCCTTACCCTGAAAACCATTTTCCATCAACCATTCGCGCACAAATTCTTTCGAAAGTTGTTTTTGTGCTTCTCCTTTTTCGAAAAGGTCTTGATAAGTATCGGCGTAGAAATAACGTGAAGAATCAGGCGTATGAATTTCGTCAATCAAATAGATTTTACCATCTCGGCGACCGAATTCATATTTAGTATCTACGAGAATCAAACCACGGGCTGCAGCCATTTCAGTGCCACGCATAAACAATGCCATGGTGTATTGCTCCAATGCTTCGTATTCTTCTACCGAAACTAAACCTTTGCTCAAAATTTCTTCACGTGTAATATCCTCGTCGTGCAATCCGTACTCTGCTTTGGTGGTAGGAGTGATGATAGGTTGTGGAAAACGTTGGTTTTCGCGCATGCCGTCAGGTATTTTAACGCCGCAAATTTCGCGCACGCCACTTTTGTAAGTTCTCCATGCACTTCCACAAAGATAACCGCGTACAATCATTTCTACAGGATATCCTTCGCAGCGCAGACCTACAGTAACCATTGGATCTGGACTAGCCAACTTCCAGTTTGGTACTATGTCAGCAGTTGCATCCAAAAATTTAGCTGCAATCTGATTCAACATCTGTCCTTTGTAAGGAATTCCTTTTGGTAAAACTACATCAAATGCTGAAATACGGTCGGTTGCAACCATAACCAGCAAGTCGTTTTTTACAGTGTACACATCACGTACTTTGCCGTGATACACGTTTTTTTGTCCATCAAAATGGAAATCGGTGTTTGTTAGTGCGTTCATATTGTTGAGTTTATTTGTTTATTAAGTTTCAAAATTTCTTTTTCCTTCGAAGCTGTTGGTTTTAGTGGTTCTTTTTCACTCTTCTCATACGCCTCCACTATTCGTTGTACCAATTTATGGCGAACAATGTCTTTTACATCAAATTCCACTTTGGCAATGCCTTTTACGTTTTTCAGAACGTCCAGAGCATCTTTTAATCCTGATTTTTGAGAATAGGGCAAGTCAATCTGGGTCATATCGCCTGTAACTATCATTTTGGCATTCAAGCCCATACGTGTCAGGAACATTTTGATTTGCATGGTGGTGGTGTTTTGCGCTTCGTCCAAAATAACCACGGCATCGCTCAATGTGCGTCCACGCATAAAAGCCAGCGGAGCAATCTGTATCGTACCATTTTCCATATATTCCTTTAATTTTAATGGCGTAATCATATCCTGCAAAGCATCGTAAAGAGGTTGCAAGTAGGGGTCAATCTTTTCCTTCATATCGCCGGGAAGAAAGCCTAACTTTTCACCAGCTTCGACAGCAGGGCGACTAAGAATAATTTTTTTAATCTCTTTGTTTTTCAACGAGCGAACAGCCAATGCAATAGCTGTATAGGTTTTGCCCGAACCGGCTGGCCCAATGGCAAATAGTAAATCGTTGGTTTCGAAATCTTTAACTAGCTTTTGTTGGTTTGGAGTACGTGCCATAATGGATTTACCATTAATGCCGTGCAAAATAAGATTATCGAAACGAATTTCGGAGGGTATACTACCTTTAACAATTTCGATAATATTTTCTTCGGATAAGGAATTGTTATCCAACG
>JBMOHZ010000292.1:0-3745 GCA_049317585.1 Paludibacter sp. | reverse complement strand
AGATAAATTGCTCCTGCAAATTATTGATAACGGCGTTGGTTTTGATAAAAACAACTGTGGTCGCCCTGATTCGTATGGATTAATTGGTATGAACGAACAGATGAGAATGCTTAATGGAAAATTTGAAATTACCAGTAAAGTAGGCGAAGGTACCAAAGTGAGTGTTGAAATACCTAAAAAAAATTAGAGATGCTTTCTAAAAGGCTGTATCAAAAAAGTTACTTGAATTTAAACTGTACTATATTTTCGCTTTCATATCGAGTTCCACATCAATAAATGAACCATTCCGTTCAAAAATTATTTTTAATGGAAGTTTGGATGGTGTTTCGAAATAATGTCTCATTTCAGAAATATTAGTTCCGAAGGTTTTTATGTTATTTACTTCGCTAAGTATATCGCCAAGTTTAATGCCTGCTTTTTGGGCTGGTGAGTCTTTCCAAACATTGATTACTTCTACTTGAGGTATAAATCCTGTTGACATGGCTATTTCTATTCCGGCAATATTATAGGTAAATGGCTTGTTGAACGAAGCATTTGGCTTGAAATAAAACTTACGGTTGGGCGTGTCGATAAACAAATTGAAGCGACTAAGAAGTTGAGCGCCAATGGTGCCATCTCTATCGGTAGTGCGTACAATCTGTCCAATGGAAGAGGAGTCAGGAAAAGCCACAATGGGATTCCGAACACAAAAATCGGCTATGCAAAGTTGTGGTACTCGGGCAAAAACACCATTTATTTCGCCACTCAATCCTTCGCCTATTCTACCACGAATAGATTTTTCGGGAATGCTAACCGCCTTATTTGTAAGTGTTTCGAACCATGCAGTAAGTTCAGCACCTGTATCAATCAGCATTTTAATGTTTTGGCGAGCCGTATCTGTTTCGAGAACTGAAAGTTGAATATACATTTTTTGTCGATGGAGCGTCATGGGCATTACTCCATAGCCTTTGGGAGCTATAAATTCTTCGTTTTTATAAAATCGTAACCGCTGTTGTAAGTAATCAATTTGTACAATATAATCCCTGAAAAAATCAACACCAATTAGCCCATTTATTTTAATGCCCATTTGTTTAGACAAATTAAAAAGGTCTTCTTTAAATGCATAAACCATACGGTTGGTGAGCGAAATTTTCCCAACTTGAACAGTATTGTTACTGCTTTCGTAAGCCATCAGGCTTTTGCCTGAACCTAAGCCCTGCAAATCGCGTAACTCGCCTAGATTTAAATCCATACTGTCTTCGGGAAATAACTGTGTAACAATAGTATAACGTAACCCGCTGTCAAGTATCATTTTGAGTTTCGACGAGTTATTTATTTTTGTTTCAACCACTATGTAACTCCCCACCATTTCGAAAGGAATAGTTGCAACGAGTGTGTTTTTTGCCAAAACAGTTCCCGAAAAACAGATAATAGTTATCCAAAAAAGCGTTATTTTGTGCATTGTACAGCAAACAAGGATTAACATGCGAAGATACAAAAATATCAGTATTGTTTGTTATCTTTGCAAAGCTAAAACTAAAAATGCGTGCCATGTTATCAATTCACGACGAATATCACTTGTATCTCAAGTTGGAGAAAGGACTTTCGTCGCATTCGGTTGACGCGTACGAACGCGATTTAAGTAAGTTGACTGTTTTTTTGAAGGATGCTGGCATATCGCATGAAGCAGCTACAACGGATGTTTTGCGTGATTTTGTTATCGAAATTGCTAATATTGGCATTCATCCACGGTCGCAAGCACGCATATTATCGGGTATAAAATCGTTTTATCATTTTTTGGTTTACAAAAACAAGTTGGACAACGACCCCACTGAATTGCTCGAAAGCCCTAAAATTGGACTTTACTTGCCCGAAGTGCTTACAACCGACGAAATTGATGCTATTGTGCAATGTATCGACCTCTCGAAACCGCTTGGTCAGCGAAATAAAGCTATAGTTGAAACGCTTTACGGCTCAGGTTTACGCGTTTCGGAGCTTATAAATTTACAACTATCGCGCATAAATATCGAAGAGGGTTATATGTTGGTCGAAGGTAAAGGCAGCAAACAGCGCTTAGTGCCACTTTCGCCAACCTCTATTCAGCAAATCGGAAACTGGTTGTTAGATAGGAATTTAATGCAAATAAAAAAGGGAAACGAAGATTTTTTATACCTCAATCAGCGTGGAGCCAAGTTAACACGAGCTATGATTTTCGAAATTGTAAAAGTGCTAACCGAACAGGCTGGAATTCGTAAAAAAGTGAGTCCGCATACATTTAGGCATTCGTTTGCCACACATTTGCTCGAAAACGGTGCTAACCTTCGTGCTATTCAGCAATTGCTTGGTCATGAGTCCATTACTACAACCGAACTGTATACGCATATTGATGTTAAAATGCTTCGAAATACCATTTTGGAATTTCATCCGTTGAATAAGAAGATTTTATGAACCACAATAGGCACATAAGAATTGTATCAATAGCAATTTTATTGCTGTTCCTATCGTTGCGCCTCACTGCTCAAGAAACCCTCGCTGTAGGGCAAGTGCTCGATGCTGTAGAGAAAACGCCTATTGCCAATGTAAATATTTGGTTCAAAAATACGGGTATTGGCATTAAAAGCAACGACGAAGGTTTTTATATGATTCGGACATCGGGCACCGAAACAACACTCGTGTTTTCGTGTGTGGGCTATCGTACCAAAGAGTTTAAATTGCAAGTGGGTAAATCCGTTGGTATGCAAGTGGAACTGCAGCAAGTGAATACCGAATTGCAAGAGGTTTTTGTATTGCCCGGAACTAATCCTGCTTTGGAATTAATCAAACGTGTGCGCCTGGCCAAAACTCGCAATAATGTGCGTAGCGATGCCAGTTTTAAAACCGAAATAGATGAACAACGCTTGGTTTTATTGGCCAAAGTAAATCAGCGGACGGTAAATAAACGCATTTTTGAGCAATTAGCAGCTGGTGCCATCAGCAAACAGGACTCATTGCTTACGCTGCCGCTGTTTATGTCCTCCAAAAAATTTAGCATTGCCGATAAATCGAAAACGCTTTTATCCACCAATAATTTTAGCTCCACACTACAAAACGAACGTATATTGGAACAGCTTTCGGGCGACTTTAGTGCCGACCTTAATTTTTATCAAGCCAATGTAATGTTGTTCGACAAAGCATTTATAAGCCCGCTATCGGACGCAGGAAATGCCTTTTACAATTATTACCTGATTGATAGCACAAGAACTGCTCAGGGAAAAGAATATAAATTGGACTTCAGGACTAAAAACACTAAAAATCTGGCATTTAATGGTTCTATGTTTATTGACTCGAACACCATGGCTATAAAAAAAATAGATATGGAATTACCGCGGCAAGCCAACCTCAATTTTGTGAAAAACCTACACATTTCGCAAGTTTTTCGGTTGCAAAACCAACAATTCTGGATGCCCGATAGTGGAAGTATTTCAGTTAATATGACCTACGATTTACTGACTGATAGTACACAAACCATACCGCTACTTTTTTTGAAAAATAGTTTTGTAACTCAATCAGCCACTTTTACGCCCGCATTAAAAACTTTTGCCGGTAGCAGTTATGAAACCACCGAACTGAACGAAAAATTACAACAACTGAACGAAACTTCCATTATGCGCACTGCCCGATGGCTTGCTGATGTGCTGCTGACGGGTTATATGCAAGTTGGCAAAGTGGATATTGGCAAAATTCAGAACATTGCGCGCATTACCGATATGGAAGGTTTCCGGCTTAC
>JBMOHZ010000291.1:0-3761 GCA_049317585.1 Paludibacter sp. | reverse complement strand
CCGACTGCGATACACGCATTCGCACCAATCATCCTATCCGCTACGATTATAGTGTAGATTGGGCAAATTATTATCATGATTATTACTTTAAAACAATACAGAAATTTGATTTTGTAGCGGGTGGAGTTATTTGGAATTTTGTTGATTTCAATAGTGAGGGCCGCGATGATGCCATCCCTCATGTGAATCTTAAAGGCATGCTTACGCAGGATAGAAAACCAAAAGATTTGTATTATTACTATCAGTCAAAACTACGAAAGACACCGGTTGTAAAAATTCTTCCTACGCTTTCCGAGAATCGTTCGGGTGTTCAAGACAGCCTCAATCCATCGGTTTGTACGCAACGAATATGGGTGTATGCTAATGTAGAAAATCCGCTGCTTACTGCCAATGGAAAAGCGATAGTTCAAGCAGAAACCAACGATGGAAAAACGTATTTTGATGTCCCTTTTCAAGCAGGTGAGAACACATTGGTAGCCACCGTGAGCAAAGATGGGAAAATCTATACGGATCTGCAAAAAGTGAATTTCAGTTTGCTGCCTCGATTGCTAAATAACGCAGACTTTGCCTTCAGACCTATCTATATCAATTGCGGGGTACATTATTCGTATACTGATAATATGGGACAAGTGTGGATGCCCGACCAAGAGTATCGAAACGGAAGTTGGGGTTATATAGGTGGCAAAATGCACATTAGAAGTAATAAAATAACCCCAGGTGAAGGGAAAGATATTTTGGGTACTACCGACGATCCACTCTTCCAAACCCAGCATGTGGGCGAATGTGCCTACCAAATTGACGTGCCCAATGGCGACTACGAAGTAACGCTTTATTTTGCTGAGATACTTTCGAAACGTGATAGAGAAAAATTGCTCAATTTGCTTACAAGTGATAAGGATGAAACACTTACTACTCGTATTTTTAATGTGAGTATCAATGAAAATAAAGTGATTGAGAACCTGAATATTGCTAAATCGTATGGCGAATCGAGACCTGTAGTTATCAAATTTCCTACTAGCGTAAACAACGACAATGGAATAAAAATTGATTTACAAGCAATAAAAGGCGACCCAGTAATCAATGCTATAGAAGTAAGGCTGGTATATTAGAAAAATTAGTTACAAGGGTTTAGTTACGAGTATTACAGACGGGCAATGCCGTTGGACAATGATCCATAAGGCACACCAAACAAACTTCACATTGCATAAATTGAAATTAAGAAATTGAAAGTTATCTTTATGAGAAAAATACAAATTAGCTCACTATTGTTTTTGGCTGTGCTTCTATCTATAAGTGTGACTGCACAAAAAAAATCCAGTAAAAATGTTGTAAAAGCTTCAAGCTCTATTTTGCTTTTGAAAAATGAAAATGCGCGATTAGCCATTGACTTACAGGGTGGTGCCATTGTAGATTTTCATTTAAAGGCGTCAAAAATCAATCCGTTTACTTGGAAAGTAACTACCGCTCAGATGCCTGAAAATAATAAATGCGGTGCAGTCTTTCAAGGGCATTTCATCTGCTTAGGTCGCTGGGGAGCACCTACCGAAGGCGAGATGAAGGCGGGAGTACCTCACAACGGACAGGCAGGGCGCGATTTGTGGAAATTGGAAAGCGCACAGAAAGCAGGATTTGCAAAAATGACTGCCAATGCACCACTCGATGGAATCAGTGTGGAGCGCAATATTCAGATGGACGATAAAAGTGCTGTTTACAAAGTATCCGAAAAAGTCAAGAACGTAACCACCATTGGTCGATTGTTTAATATCGTACAACATGCCACTATTGGTGCGCCTTTTTTGGATTCCACAACACTCATTGATAGCAATGCCAAACAAGGATTTTTGCAAACAATGTGCTATCCGAATCCAGCTGCGCACGAGTTTATATTCCCCAATGCGTATGCCGACAGCACCAGAGCCCCTTTGAATTTGCGTACATCGAACAACAAAGACAGCTATGTCTCCACTCATATTTTTGCCGATAGCATTGGTTGGATAGTGGCGGCGACGCCTAGCAATGGCTTATTGGTTGGCTATGTTTGGAAAACAGCCGATTACCCGTGGCTCAACCTTTGGCAGCAATGTGTGGATGGAAAACTGTGGGCAAAAGGGCTCGAATTTGGAACTTCCGGTGTCGGAAAATCATACCAAGAGTTGCTTGCAGTTGATACACGCTTTTATGGACAAAGTTCGTTTTTCTTTTTGGACGCTACGGAAACAGTTGCAAAATCATATATAGGCTTCGAGATAGAAATACCCGCAAATTTTACGGGTGTGGAAAATTTAAAATTTAGCAACAACTGTATTGAATTAGATGCAAAAACAAGCAATGGTGAAAGAAATACCTTTAAGATATCGACCAATTTAAATCTGTAAATATTTTATTTACAATGCTTTATCCAATAATATAAATACGAGCACTATGCGCAATTACGTTCTCACATTTTTTATTCTGCTTGGCTTTTTAGCTACCGCTCAGGTTTCCGAAAAGGCAGCTGTACAACCTACATCCGCCCAGCAAGCATGGATGGATTTGGGATTTGGCATGTTTATACATTTTGGCATAAACACCTATTACGACAAAGAATGGAGCGATGGCACACTATCGCCCAAAGCTTTTAATCCCAGTGAATTAGATACCGACCAATGGTGTAAGGTGGCGAGCCAAGCAGGCATGAAATACATTGTGATTGTTACCAAACACCACGATGGATTTTGTATGTGGCCAACCAAATTCACCGATTATTCAATCGCAAAATCGCCTTACAAAAAAGATTATCTGGCTCAAGTAGTAAAATCAGCGCGTAAATATGGACTGAAGGTTGGATTTTATTATTCGCTGTGGGACAGACATGAGAAATCTCATGATACCTATGAAGCTCAATATGTTGAATTTATGAAAAACCAAATACGAGAGCTGCTTACCAATTATGGAGAAATTTGCGAATTTTGGTTCGATGGATTTTGGAAGAAACAAAAAACTGGCTGGGAAAAGCCAATTACGAATGAAACGGGCGAAAAAGTTTCCGGTTCAATTGCCACAGCGGATAGAGATTTGAAATTTATGCAAGCTTGGCGGAACGAAGGTGCCTACCGTTGGCAGATGGATCATATCTATCAATACATCAAAAGCTTACAGCCAAACTGCATGGTAATGAACAATAGCACAACCGCTTATCCCGGCGTACCGTTGCATCCGGTAGATGTGCGAAGTGGCGAGAAGTACAAAGAATATAACCCAAACGACCTAAAAATATGGAACTGGCTTGGTAAAGATATGTATTTGCCTATGCAAATTGAAACCACCATGTCGGTACGCGGAAATGCTCAATTTCCGTCGGGCAATTGGTTTTGGCATAAGGGCGACACATCGGTTATGAGTAAAGATTTAATAATAAAATACCTTGATATTGCTAAAAAAATGAACGCTAATTTTTTGCTCAATGTAGGTCCCATGGCAAATGGTAAGCTTCGACCCGAAGATGTAGAAACATTAACTAATTTGACAAAATAATGATTTTTGAAAACTATCTCATTTTTTTCAAAATTGATTAAGGATTTGCGTGTAAAATAACGTCATAATGAATAACGCTTAAAAATAATTTGTATGAAAAAAACTACACTCTTCTTCTTGCTCATCGTATTGAGTACCTCTCTCACTTTTGCTCAATGGCAAAAAATGGATCTTGCCAAAAATGGTGGTGGTGCTATCAGCAATGCTGTCAATCAGTTAGCATTGGATAATGGCAAATTATATGCTGC
>JBMOHZ010000290.1:0-3771 GCA_049317585.1 Paludibacter sp. | reverse complement strand
TAATTGTTTAATCTTTTTATTTTTCAATACTTTGTATTACAAGGCCAGCTATGGTCATGCCAAACATGGCGGGCATATACGACGTAGTGCCATTTACTTGTGCTTTAAGACTGCACCATTCATGGTTCACCAACTCAGGATCGCCAGGACCTTCTAAAGCTTTGGGGCAAAGGCATTTTTCGGTACCGCAAGCAGCGTTTTCACCTTTGTTTTTGAGTAGCTCGTCGCTATAAACGCACATAAATTTTTTACTTGTTCCTCCCAATTTTTTTAATCTGCCACGCAATGCAGCTCCGAGCGGACATCCTTGTACTTTCCAAAATTCAGCCACTTTTATGCGTGTTGGGTCCATTTTTAGAGCAGCTCCCATGGATGAGAAAAACGTAGCGTTGGTTTTGGTGGCTGTTTGTATTAAATGTACTTTGTTTGATAAGCTATCTATACCATCTATAATAAAATCGAAGGTGTCAAGCTCAAACGATTCGGATGTTTCGGGGCTATAAATTTTTTGAAGCGCTGTAATTTCGGCTTTAGGATTAATTTCTAATAAACGTTCCTTCAAAACCTCTGTTTTTACTTTACCTACGGTTTTTGTTGTAGCCAATAGTTGTCGGTTTACATTTGTAACGCAAACCCTATCCGAATCTACAATGGTAAGATGGCTAATACCTGAACGCACTAAACTTTCGGCACACCAACTACCTACACCGCCTATTCCAAAAATTATAACACGCTTTTGAGCAGCTTTTTCAATAAAACTTTTTCCTAACAATAATTCTGTTCGTTGGAAAATTCCTTTTTCAATTCCCATATCTTTTTATAACGTTTTGAAGCTACAAAGTTATGCCTTTTTTCTAATTTGTACAAGATGAAACTGTGGTGCCAGTTATTGCCTTCTTAATTTGAGTTAAAAAGCCAACTAAAACATTCAAATTACTAAAAAATAGGACTTACAATGAATTTAATCTTTTAAAAAAATTATCTTTGTATCAGAATTAACAATTCAAAATTTTAATTTTATAAAAACAGAATGAAAAATCTTTCGCTCATTTTAAACGGTGTTTTAGCCGTTGCAGTTATTGTATTGTTTGTAAAAGTTTTTAGTAGCAATGCTGGAAGTTCAAGTATTGCAACTCCATTTAGCAAAGAAGAGATTAAAGCCGGAAAATTACCAATAGCTTATATCAATGTCGATTCATTGTTATCTAATTATCAGTTTGCAAAAGATGCAAACGAGTCATTAATTCGCAAGCAAGAAGATTCACGTTTGGATATTAATACCAAAGCGCGCCAATTGCAACAAGAAATGGCTGAATTTCAACGTAAGTTAGAGGCTAATGCGTTTTTAAGTCGGGAGCGTGCCGAACAAGAACAAGCTCGATTGGTACGTCGTCAGCAGGATTTGCAGCAGTTGGATGGTAAACTGAGTCAGCAAATAATGCAAGTACAGCAAAAAATGAGTGAACAACTACGCGACACCATTAATGCATTTCTGAAACAATATAATAAGGATAACAAGTACGAAATGATTATTAGTAACACAGCCAGCGACAATATATTGTTTGCTCAAAAAGGATACGATATTACAGTTGAAGTTACCAAATTGCTTAACGAACGCTTCAAAGCTAAAAAATAAACTACATTTTTTTAACTGATAAATTCAAAATCTTAAAAAGGGCTGTATCATTTATTGATACAGCCCTTTTTAATAGGTGTTTAGTGACCTCCTCGAACGGTATTTGTTTGATTGGACGACTGTTGTGGCTCACGTACAAACATCCAAAACAGAACAGATACTGCCACTAATAATCCGCAGATTATATACAATAACTGGTAATTTCCGGTTTGTTTAATCACATTTGCCACACCATTGCTCATCATTTGTGGTAGTACCACTGCCAAATTGAAAACGCCCATATACAACCCCATTTTTGCTGGATTAACACGCTCACTCATAATGGCAAACACTATTGAAATAACTGCTGACCAGCCAATTCCGACTAAAAACATGCCAATGTAAAAATCAATTTCCAGTTTTCCTAAAAATGCGATATAAAAATAACCAATCACTGCAAAACTAAGCGCCGAGATATAGGTTTTAACGCGTCCAATCTTACGTGAAACCGATTGCAGTAATAGGGGAAATATAGCTCCAACAAAGTTAAGAATCAAAAATCCAAGCGAAACAATATTGCCTACCGATGCATCAGCCGATTGTGTAACTCCCGTTAATGATTGAGCAAACCAATTGGCAGTGAGTGAGTTAATTTCCGCATTTGGTAAAATTTGGTTTTCGATAAAAAAACCCGAAATGATAAACATACTTTGAAAAGCCACCCATGTAAAGGAATGTGCTAGCATTATTTTATGAAATTCGTTTTTGTTCGAAATTGTTTTTAATCCTTTGATTATAAGTATTATGCCTATAACGATAGAGTAGGCTAGGGCACCAATTAAAATGGGATTATGATATGGTGTGAACGACTCATTAAAATGATTTACTACGCTGAAAACACCAAACAACAAAAATCCATACAATGGAAATATTTCCTTTAGAATTTGACTTACACCAAATTTTTCGGTCGATTTTCCATCGTTTTCAACTTCTTTTCTCTCTTCGATAAATAAAATTGGAAAAACAGCAGTTGCAAAAACCAAAAAAGCAGCAATAAAGAGCAAGGTTTCATTACCAAAAACCATGGATAGAAAATAGGCAAAAACCCCAAAAAAACCAGAAATAATTTGCATCCACACAAAACCCGCCATGCGTATTTTTCCCTCAGGCGTTAAATCGGCAATTATAGACCGAGCAGGATTAAAGGTTACATTCACCGATAAATCCAGAAAAAGTGCTATAATAGAGGCAATTATAATTATATCGGTAATGCCCGTTATTTGCGAAATTTCGCGTATATATGGTAAAGCCAGAAAGGCCAATGTGCTAATCATGCCGCCTATCATAATAAACGGTCGCCTACGGCCACCCATAAACCAAACATTATCGCTGACTAATCCCACAATTATTTGTCCGAAAATTCCGGCTATAGGACCTGCTAACCATACAAATGCCACTTCGTGAATGTCGAGATTGTATTTTTTGGAAAGTATCCAACTGAGTGCAGCAATTTGAGTGGAGAGTGCAAATCCAACTGCAGTAGCTGGCAAAGCTAATAATGCCAAAAATGGATTGCTTAATTTTTTCTGAATGTTTAACATGGTTTTTTATTGTTTCACGTTTAAAAAATGATTCTGATTTTTAAGCTACAATGTTAGTTTTTTTTCGTGAGAATTATCAATACTACGCTATTTATGATTGAAAAATGAACTGCAAACGTTTGTTGAAAGTGAAGTTATAGGTAAATAAATTTGTATTTAATTCATTTAATTAATTGTCTCTAAAAACAATGATGTTAAACGAGATACAGCATAGTTATCTAATTCAGTGATGTTTATTTCAATCAATTGCTTCAGATTATCGTTTTTATTCGAGACAATAATCGTAAAAAAGCGTGCAAAAATGCGTTGGTGCGAAAGAATATGCTTAAATGTGGCGGTATTTGAATTAATATCAATTGCATTTATAGAAGCAAAAAGGTCATTGGTTCCAATTTCTTCCGGCTCGAAAAGTTTGTCTGATTCAATAAGTGGAAGTTCATACAAATTTTGCCAAATGTCCTTTTCGGTACGTTTTTGAATATAAATTTTTGATTGATATTGTATGAAAAAATAATTGAAAAATCGCTCCCGAACTTTTGTTTTGGAGGCTTTAAT
>JBMOHZ010000289.1:0-3771 GCA_049317585.1 Paludibacter sp. | reverse complement strand
TTTTTTCAACAATTAACTATTTGTTTAAACTCGTTTTTTCGAAACACAAAGGTAATAATTGTTTTACATTTTGTAAATGATAGATTTCCTCACTTCCGTAAAGTAATACCTCAATCGAATTGTCGAAGCGGGTTTCACTCTCCAAAAGTACTTGACGGCAAGCGCCACAAGGAGTTACAGGGTTTTTTAAAAATTCACCATGTGTGTAAGCAGCTATAGCTAAGGTTTTAACAGGTATATGTGGAAATTGAGCATTTGCATAAAACATGGCTACCCTTTCGGCACATAAGCCCGAGGGGTATGCTGCGTTTTCTTGGTTATTGCCTGCAAAAATTTCATTATTTTCAAGTTCAATGGCTGCACCTACGCTAAAACCTGAATAGGGAGCATATGCTTTAAAAACTTGCTCTTTCGCTTTTTCAATGAGCGTTTTATGTGATTCGGAAAGTTCGTTGTATGAATATATTGTTACTTTTGTTTCGAAGGTTTTATGTAACATAATGTATTTGTTTTTAAAATTAATAATTCAAATATAGCACAAATGTACTGAAAATTTGTTTTAACTTTGCAGTCAGTTTCTAATTATTCATGAAAAAGCTTTTTTCAGAGTATTAAAACCCAAATTAATGACTACTAAACAACGTTATTCGAATATTGTAAACTGGTTCAAAACCAATATGCCAATTGCCGAAACTGAGTTACACCATTCCAATCCGTACGAATTACTTGTAGCCGTTATTTTATCAGCCCAGTGTACCGATAAGCGCGTTAATTTAATAACTCCTGCATTATTTGCTCAGTATCCTACGCCCGAAGCACTTGCTGCAAGTTCGTCCGAAGTTGTTTTTGAGTCAATTAAGTCCATTTCGTTCCCCAATAATAAAGCAAAGCATTTGGTGGGTATGGCCCGTAAGTTATGCGATGATTTTGGTGCCGCAGTGCCCGACGATGTTGAAAAACTGCAAACCCTTCCGGGTGTGGGACGCAAAACGGCTAATGTGATTGCTTCTGTTATATTTAATAAACCTACAATGGCTGTTGATACACACGTGTTTAGGGTGTCGGAGCGTATTGGTTTCACTACAAACTCCAAAAATCCATTGCAAACGGAACTTGAATTGGTCAAGAATATCCCTCAGGATTTAATACCTATTGCGCATCATTGGTTAATATTACATGGTAGGTATGTATGCGTTGCTCGTAAACCAAAATGCAATGAATGTGGCATTTCGGTATGGTGTAGGTATTTTACAAAGAATAAAAACAACTGATAAAATTTATTTTAAAATAAAAGTATGATATTTCAACCCAAGCTAATAAGCACTCTTAAAAACTACACAAAGGAACTATTTTATGCCGATTTAATGGCAGGACTTATTGTAGGAATTGTAGCATTACCACTAGCCATTGCATTTGGAATAGCCTCAGGCGTAACACCCGAAAAAGGCATTTTTACAGCTATTATTGCTGGTTTTCTAATATCATTTTTTGGAGGTAGTAAAGTCCAAATTGGTGGTCCAACAGGTGCTTTTATAGTAATTGTATATGGCGTGGTTCAGGAATTTGGTATTACGGGTCTTATTGTAGCCACCATAATTTCGGGTATAATGCTAATTTCTATGGGTTTACTTAAATTGGGTAGCATTATTAAATTTATTCCATATCCTGTAGTGGTAGGTTTTACAAGTGGTATAGCGCTTACAATTTTTACCACGCAAATTAAAGATTTGTTTGGTATGCAAACGGGAGCATTGCCCGGTGATTTTTTACATAAATGGATGGTGTATTATAATTTTGTTGATACAATTAATCTATGGTCGGTTGGCGTAGGTTTAATTTCAATACTAATCATTTTTATAACTCCAACTTTTACACGTAAAATTCCAGGTTCATTAATTGCCATAATACTATCTACAATTATTGTTTATTATTTACGTAATTATATGGGTATTAATGGCATCGAAACCATTGGCGATCGTTTTACAATTGACCCCTCACTACCAAAGGCTGTAGCACCCGAAATAAATTTTGCAGTAATTCAACTGTTATTACCAACTGCTTTTACCATTGCTATGCTGGGTGCTATCGAATCACTATTATCGGCTACTGTAGCCGATGGTGTAACTGGTGATAAGCATGATTCAAATACGGAGCTTATTGCACAGGGAATAGCAAATGTGGTAACGCCACTTTTTGGTGGTATACCAGCTACAGGAGCTATAGCTCGTACTATGACCAATATTAATAATGGTGGCCGAACGCCTGTTGCCGGATTGATACATGCTTTAGTATTGTTACTTATACTTTTGTTTTTGGGCGATTTAACTAAACATATACCTATGGCTTGTTTGGCTGGAGTGCTTGTGGTTGTGGCTTATAACATGAGCGAATGGCGTACATTCAAAAACTTACTTCGAAATCCGAAAGCAGATGTGGCAGTTTTACTAACTACTTTTCTGTTGACTGTTATTTTCGATTTAACAATAGCAATCGAAATTGGTTTATTGCTGGCGGTTGTATTGTTTATTCGCCGTATATCCGAAACATCAACTGTATCAGTTTTTACCGATGAAATAAATAGTTCGGAATTTATAGAGCAAGGTATTGATGCCGAAAAGTTATTGATACCCAAGGATGTAGAAATTTACGAAATTGAAGGTCCTTTTTTCTTTGGAGTGGCTAGCAAATTTGAGGAAACAATGAAGCAAATAGGAGACAAGCCCAAGGTGAGAATTATCAGAATGCGTAAAGTACCATTTATCGATTCCACAGGCTGTCATAACCTTGAGAGTTTTATCAAAATGTCGTCGAAAGACAAAACACAAGTTGTGCTTTCGGGTGTTAACGAACAGGTTCACAAAGTGCTAACAAATACTGGTATTGAAAAAATGATAGGAAGCGAAAATATTTGTAGCAATATTAATGAAGCATTAGTTAGAGCTGATCAGCTTGTTTCAAAATAATTGAACGCAAATTACGCAAATTATCACAAATAAATCAATTCTTGAATATGATTTGTGGAAATTTGCGTGATTTTTTTGCGTAATTTGCGTTCAAACTCCAATAATTAAGCGAAAGAAAGAATTAGTATTTGTGCCAATATTACTCTTAAAAACATGGTAAGAGGATACACTGTTGAATAAGCAATAGCTGGAGCATCATTACCTGAGTAAGCATTGGAGTAGGCTAGGGCAGGAGGGTCGGTCATACTACCTGATAGCAAGCCCATTAATGTAAAGTAGTTTAACTTCATTACTTTACGGCCAAAAATACCTACAATCAATAATGGTAATGTGGTGATAATAAATCCACAAGCTATCCAAAGTAAGCCATTACCTGTTACAACCGTTTCAACAAATTTACCACCCGAAGCAAGTCCAACACTGGCCAAAAAGAGTGTGATTCCAATTTCGCGAAGCATTAAGTTTGCACTTTGTGTGGTGTAAGTTATGAGTTTTAGTCTAAAACCAAATCGGCCTAACAATATGGCAACCACCAATGGACCGCCAGCCAAGCCAAGTTTTACAGGCATTGGCATTCCAGGAATAAACAAAGGAATACTACCAAATATAATTCCAATGAAAATACCTATAAATAAGGTTATAATATGTGGCTCGTCAAGGCGTTTCAAGGTGTTGCCCAGCATGTCCTCCACACGCTTAATGGCTTCATGCGTCCCAACAATTACTACACGGTCGCCCACTTGCAGAACCAGATTTGGATTGGCAAGCAGGTCGAAACCCGAACGAATAACGCGTGTGCAATTAACGT
>JBMOHZ010000288.1:0-3779 GCA_049317585.1 Paludibacter sp. | reverse complement strand
TCAAAAGTCGGGTCGTTATATGTCAGCGGCACAGTTGGCGAAGGTGGACAAAAATCGCCCTTAATCACCTCATCGTAAGGCAAAAATATACGCGGTTGCCAGGTTGGTTCTTGGTAAAATTTCCGGATTTGAGCTGTAAGTGAAGGTAATAGCAGCATTACAACAAATGCAATGCTCGCAAGACGCTTTTTTGACATATATCGATTTTGAATTAACAATTGAATTTCTGAAAGTACAAAAATAGAAATAATTTCTGTATTCGAACTAAAACAATTATATCATTAAGCGGTAATAATGTTTCATATCGAGCGTATAAACTCTTAGCCCTTTATTATACGCAAAAAACAGCATAAAATGGTACTGACTTAATATTATTTTCATGCCCAAAATTCTTTTTGGAAATCCGAATTGCGTAGGGGCAATTGTATTTTTTCAGAAACATATTTATACTCACCGATTTGGTTCTATTGCCTTTTTTAACTTCAACCGGTACAACTTTACCTTCTATTTGTAACACAAAATCAAGTTCTGCTGTATTATCGTTTTTCCAGTAAAATAAGGAATACCCATTAGCTGTAAGAGCTTGTGCTACAAAGTTTTCGCTTAATGCGCCTAAAAATCCATTATCTTCTTCGATACTCGAAAGTATAGTTTGTTGCGCCATACCCGATTTTGCAGTAAGCAAACCTACATCGCTCATATACAGTTTAAAATCCGACAAATCGGCATACACCGCCACAGGCATATAGCCATGCTCCGCCTTCTGGCATTTCAGCACTACACCAGCGAAGTTTAACCATTCAATCGACTCCCCAAAAATAGTAGCAGTGCCACCCCGTTGCACAATTTTATATTGAAACTTCTTATTTTCTTTTGCCAACTGAACCGGAACCGAATTGTAGCATGCTCTGATTTTTACACTTGTAGTTGCCGAAGCGTATTTTGCCATATCAGCAATATACTCGTTCTGAATACGCCCTTGTATTTCGGTTGCAGTGAGCAAACTCTGTGTTTGTACAAATTCCTTAACAACAGCTGGCATTCCACCCACAATCAGGTATTGTTTATAATAATCAAGTGCTTTATAATGTAAAATTTCCGGCATTTTTAAATTAGTTTCAAAATGAGTACGTATCTCACTAATTAATAAATCCTCATTTAGGGCAATCAAAAACTCTTCGAAATCCATTGGAAATAACTGAATTTCATCCACCTTACCAACCGGAAACGAATAATTTTCGCGGTTAACAGCTACTCCAAGCAAACTACCAGCACATACAATATGGTATTGTGGGGCTTCTTCACAAAAGGTTTTTAATGCCGTCAAGGCTCTGGGACACGACTGAATTTCGTCCAACACAAGCAAAGTTTCTTCAGGAATAATGCGCTGACCCGATGCTGTTTCGAGATACTGAATAATGCGTAAAGGTTGTATATCCGTTTCAAAATAGGAGTTTACTGCCAAATTTGTTTCCAAATTGAAGTACACCGTGTTTTTATAATATAATTCGCCAAATTCTTTGATAAGATATGTTTTACCCACCTGACGAGCTCCATTTACAATAAGCGGCATTCTGCCTGACTTATTTTTCCAATGTTCTAATTGTTTTATTGCTTTCCTTTTCATACAAAATCAGTTGCTATTTCGGCACAAATATAATCAAAGTGTGGGAAAAAATCAAAATATTCTGATTTTTTCCCACACTTTAGTCATAAATAGCAGTTTCTTGCGTATAAAAACCGATTGCGTTTCAAGTTTCATATTGAAATACAGCCGGTGTAATGTTTAGACTCAACGCTACTAAACAACCATTAGTAATGTTACTAATGCACAATTAGTAGCGTTTCTAACACACTATTAGTAGTGCTACTAACAAGGGAGTCTTGCATTACCTAATAAGGATGCATTACTAACGTTAGTAACAATGTATTATAAGCGTTAGTAAGGATGCCTATAAAACTTTATGACTTATACTCACAAATAATCGTGCTCATGACTTGAACAACTCATGAGCACGACTTCGGTAACTCTTGCTCACGATTTCCGAAAGTCATAAGCATGAGTTAAGATGCTTTTAAAATATCCTTACTTAATTTGTAAATTATCAGGATTCTGACGAGTATCCCAAATCGTATAAATTACAATAGTAGACTTATTTATCTCGTAAAAAAATATGTAGTCGTCAATAATTAATCCTCTTACATTATCTAAATCCGTTTTTATGCCAATTTCAGGATGCATGGTCAAGAAATCAACTTCTTTTACAAACTTTGAATATAGTTTTTTTGAGTATGTTTTGCTGTTATTCCGACCATTGAAATAATCAAGAATTTCGAATAGTTTTATTTTGGCATTTTCCGACCAAATTAATTTGCGTTTAGCCATTTTTCAAACTCTTGTTGTAAATCTTCATGTTTTGTAAATAGCCCATTCTCAACTTGTTTCTTCGACTCAATAATTTCAGCTCGCTGTTCGTTTGTAAGGTAAAGAATATCCGATTTTGTTTTCGTTTCAATAATAGTTTTTAAAGCTTTTAGAAACGAAACATCTTCTATGTCAGCTATTTGATGCATTAATGTTTTTTTTAGTTGAATTGCAGTCATGACTTTAATCTAATTTTACGAATTCGTTGAATGTGCAAATATACTAAACTTCTTTTGATAGCATAACAAACTGACTTAAAATTTTGTTTGTATAAAAATCCGGCTGAACTTCAATTGTTGAAATTCAGCCGGATTTAATAATCTGTAAGGCAGAGACTTACTTTTCACTGTCCGTAGTTAAAGAAACTACGGACAGCTGCTAATGCGAGATTACAGGCTACGAAGAGCGAGGGATTACAGGCTACGACGAGCGGGGGCGGGGGAATTGTAAATTCCACCAACTTAATTATAAAATTAATTTAAAAACTCTTGATTGTATTTTAATAAAATAAACAGCGTTTCGTTCCATAGAAATTACAATCTGTTCACCATGTGACTTAATATTTTGTAATTGTATTCCATTCATTGAATAAATTGTGATAATTTCTCCTTTTGAAGTTCCCTCAATAACAATATCAGATTCTTTAGAGTAAACCTTTAATAGGTTAGAATTTAAATCCAGATTACCAGAAATTGTATTAAAATCTTTTTCACTAATTGTGTAAAATGTTTTCCAAAAGTTCGCAGATTTATATGCTGATAGTGAACCAATAGGGACTTCTAAAATACAAGTTTGTTTATTTACACCTACAAATGTATTTGTGTAAATTGTCGGCGGTGTTGAACTCGCAACAGTGATTTTTTGCAATCCACTACAATTAGTAAATGCATAATCAACAATTCTATTGGTATTTTTATTAATTTCTAATTTTGTAAATTTTGAACATCCAAAAAATGCATCACTATTGATTGTTAAGACAGACAAAGGAATAGTCAATACTCCACCTAATCCGGTACATGATGAAAAAGCGCCAGAAGGTATGGTTGTGATTGCATTTGGTAATGTTAAAGTTCCAGAAAATCCACTACAACCGGAAAATGCACCAATTTCTATAGTTGTTACTGTATTTGGTATTACTAAGTTTCCCGTAAAACCAGTGCAATTAGAAAAGGCAAAATTACCGATACTAGTAACAGTATTGGGAATATCCAGATTCGTAAGTTTAGTACAACCGCTGAATGCTTGATAACCAAAACCTGTAATATTAAGTGGAAGGTTAATTAGCTTCAATGACGGACATCCTAAACATGCAATTTCATTTGCTAAATAAATTTGTGAGCTATTTTTACTTACA
>JBMOHZ010000287.1:0-3782 GCA_049317585.1 Paludibacter sp. | reverse complement strand
TGCGCCTCTACGGCAGTCTGTATTCCATAAGCTTGCAGCACCTGACCTACATATAAAAACTTTTCAAAATCCAACGGTTTTTGATAGTATCTATCCATGTAATCCCTTATAGTTACATTGCCAATACTACTCCGTTGATGATGGCGCATTACCTCCGATTCAATATCGTAATCGGAAGGCAAAGCGTATTTTTTGACTGTTTCCAACTCTGGGAACGATTGAAATCCATACTCGCTCATAAATCGACCAATATTCCAGGTGTAATATAAAAAAGGCATTTTTCTGTGCCACACATCCCAATAATGCACATCGCCCGATTTGTTTATGTTGGTAGCATACGCTTGAGAAACAACAGTTGCTGGCGATGAATGCCAGTAAGGCGTTTGTGGGGCATGTTTTGCAACTGCATTTGCCAATATCTTATTAAAAATAGTGTCGTAGGCCGACCAAATTTCCCTCTTCTGTGGTTCGGTGTATGACCTTTTCCAACCCCATCCGCCATCCGGCACAAAGTTTTGCCATGCCACATCAATTTCATTATTTCCACACCAAAGTGCTATGCTAGCATGGTTACGAAGCCTTTTTACTTGATAAACAGCCTCTTTTGTTACCGACTCAAGAAACGCTTCATTGCCGGGATAAAGTGAACACGCAAACATAAAATCCTGCCAAACAAGTATGCCATTTTTATCACACAATTCGTAAAAATAATCATTCTCGTAAATGCCACCGCCCCAAACACGAAGCATGTTGAAATTTGATTTTACAGCCGTTTCTACCTCCCAATCATAGACCTCTTTGGTTACTTTTTCCAAAAACATATCGTTCGGAATGTGGTTTGCCCCTTTTGCAAAAACAGGTACGCCGTTCAACTCAAAATAGAAACTATGTCCCACACTGTCGGGCTTTTGCACTAACCGCAACGTTCGCAATCCAATTTTGCAGCTTTCGGAGTCAGTATTGCTTTCAGTTGCAACACTTGCCGAAATGTTATATAAATAGGCTTTGCCTAAGCCATTTGTCCACCAGCGAGTGGGGTTTTTAATTTCAAATGGAACATCTACCGTATTTGCACCAATGGCTAATGCGTATGATTTTGTTGAAACAGGTTTGCCATTCACCAAAATTGAAATTACAGCTTGTTGATTTTTAGACGATTGAATCTCAATTTGTCCGTTTAAGGTAGCTAATTTATCGTTTAGTGATTGCTGTTGCACCCAGAAATCAGCTATTTTCACGTCGTTCCAAGCTCTCAACACAACGGGCTGCCAGATGCCCGAAGTTACAAATCGTGGCCCCCAATCCCAACCAAAATGATAAGGTGCTTTGCGAATAAATGGACTCACCAATTGGTCCTTTGTCAGTCCACCATTCTCGGCTTGGTCGTTGGTTGCTTTCAATACATAGCCGTGAGCTTTGAGTAATTCAAGGCCAGCCACAATAGGCGATTTAAATACAATTCGCAAACTATTAGGCCCTAATTTCAACTGCTTTTTAGCATCAATAGTCCATTCCCGAAACATATTATCGGCACTCAGCACCAGTTTTTCATTTACATACACATCAGCATAGGTATCTAAACCTTTAAATACCAATTCGATATTTTCAGTTGCTAAAATTGCTGCCGAAACATCAAAAGTGGTTGCATACTCCCAATCCTTTTTATCAATCCATTGCAATTGCTTTTCGTTGGTACGATAATAGGGCTCCGGAATTTGTTTACTTTGCAATAAATCGCTGTGCACACATCCGGGCACAGTAGCCTCAAACCATTCGTTGGAAGTTGTCTCACGCATCTTCCAACCTGTAGAAATGGGTAATTCGAAAAGACTTGATTTAGCAAAAACTGCTCCTGCAATCATACAATATAATAATATTAGAAAACTTCTCTTTAGAACCATATATTCATTGCTATTTAAACTCAATTACTTTTGTTTCTTCTGATTTCAATAAAAATTCTGTGCTCAATTTTTTAGTAGAATTATCACTCGCATTTAAAACTGTGTACGGTTTTTTGTCCGAAATCTGCAATTCCACCTTTTGCGCCTTTTTGTTTTTATTTATCAAAATAACCACATGACCGCTGTCAGTGCGCAAGGTATTCATTAACAGGCCTTCGGCAAATTCTTTAAATCGAATGGTACTTGCAGGCAATTGCGTTACTAATTCGCGCTTAATAAATTGCGCCAGCGGTCGGTAATTATTCGTTTCACGAGCTGCAACGCCTACCAACGAAGGAATCCAAATCACTTTGCCGTTTCCAAAAGTATTAGTTGTGGCAACAATATCGCCCTGCGCATTTTTTGCCAATGCTTGAGCCGTTGTGGGTTGAATTCTTCCTTCCCACAAATGTGCCGGAAGGCTTGTCTTTTGATTTAAAAGTGAAATGCCGAAACTGGCATTTACAAATGGAACATCTTTGAGCAAACCACCAAAGAGTTTGGCGTAAGGAAAATTGGCAGTCGTTTGGTTGTGCATATTTTCGTCGAAAAAGGCCGTTAAACCTTCCACCAACAAGGTGCCGCCTGTAGCTACAAAATGCTCCAATGCTTTCGAATAGTTGGAAGGTAACGCAATTTGATGTGCCAACACAATCACTTTTCCTTTGTTGTTACTGGCCGTAAAATCAAATTCGTCGATGCATTTAATATTGGACTGAATGCCTAATTGTGCAAAAGTTTCGTAAAATCCAATGGCAGAGCGAATAGCACCACCTGGCAAACGTCCCGCATAGCTAGCGCCTATAGTTTCGGCACGGCGTTCGCTCCACAACGATTCGCGCGTGTACAGTATATTAACGCCCGACTCATGCACTTTTGCACTGGCAAACAATGCCGTGTTTTTTTTGAGCACCGTTGCCACTTTCGAAGCGGCTTCAAGTCGGTCGGTGGGTTGGTTTAGCAAATCGAGCAATGCCCATTCGCCCGCTTCGATACCTGCCGAACGCACATTGAGCGACCAAAATATCATTCCTTTGGCTCCTGTTCCAATATTTGTCCAAAGCCATTGCTCAATTTCTTGCTTCGTCGGACACATGGGTATGCCGCCACTCCACAAATTATTTCCACCCTGTAACTCAGTCATTATCCATGGTTTATGCCCTGCACCCGAACGAATAATTTCGCTATTGGCAGCCATGGCATAGTGGTAGTTATTGCGTGTAAAGTTACCAAAATGCCAACTCGCATGCGCCGAACCACCAAAACTATCGAGTATTCCACGCCATTTTGTAAAATCGTATTCAGCGTAAGTATCAAAAATGGCGTGCGTATTTACATGCAAATGACTTGTAGCATCGTACGTCCTCACTTCCGATTTGAGCCAAGTGAGATACCACGTATTGTAATCCACCAAAAATCGCTCTTCCTGAAATTGCATAATGGGCTTACCTGCTGTATTAAATACTTTTACAGTATCCGCTTTCTTCCACTCTACAAATTTATGAGCTGTAAACGTTTCGGCAAAAGGAGCTTTTCCGCTACCAATTTCATTCATCAGCACCCAGCCGTAAAGCGATTTATATTGTTTAAAATGTGTTACAACCTGCTTAATGTACTCAGCAATTGATACCAATTGTGCATCGGAATCGGGGAATTTAAAGCCCCCAATATTAGTAAATTTCACCATCGGAAAAAGTGTAGCAATAATTGTAATATTGTGACGTTCGGCAGCTCTAAAGGCGATATCAAAAGTTGAAAAATCCCACTTTCCATTGCCGTCGTGCATATACGATTCGAACATTCGGATACGGCAAATATCCATATTGTTGTTTTTTAGCATCA
>JBMOHZ010000286.1:0-3790 GCA_049317585.1 Paludibacter sp. | reverse complement strand
CCCGAAACCAATATTAAAGAAATTTCATTATCAATTATAATGTGATCCACCGTTGGTGTTTTGTAAGCTATTTTATTTGTTTCCATATTTCCATTATTTTTTATCAGTGTTTTCTTTGATTGTTATAAAATTACTTTTACAGTTTGAGTTCTACTACCATTGGTAAGTTGAACGCAATGTATTCCTTTTGTTTTTATATCAACCGAAATACTTTCACCTTTTTCGGTTTTTTGAGCCACAAGCCGTCCCGAAGCATCAAACACACAAACAATTGCTCCTTCGTTAAGATTTGTCAAGGCAATCTTTCCGTTAATTACACTTAACTTTGCATTTCCGAGTTGCGATGGATTAACAAAGCCCGTAGCCACTTTTTGAATACCAAGCGTAAAACGAGTATTATTTGTACCACTGGCCGCATCGTAGCTATAGTCCGATTTCATCAAATCGGTTGTAATGCCTTTCACATTATCGGTAAGTAATAATCCCGAAATATTAGTGGCTGCATTTGGAGTCATGCTAATTGTATGGATTCCTGCAGTTTTAGTGTAAATGCCTAAAGGCAAGTTGCTTACACTGTTTTCGGGCAATGCATTAAAGGCATAATCCAAATTATTCAATCGGGTATAAATTTGTGGATTCGTAGCGTCGGTCGTAATCCATTTTTCCAAATCGTAACCAATTTCGTAATCGTTGGTTTTGTCGTTATCCAATTTTAATAATGCATAATCGTTACCAGTTGCATTACTTACATTTAACTGAATACGAGTAGATTGTGTGGTTGTTGAAACTGACTTAACCGTTTGACGTCCGCCAATTGCAAAATTAATACCTGTTGAAACCAACGGTGCATTTGCTTGTACAAAATAAGATGAGAATGGATTAATATCTGGTACATTTGCTTGATCGAAAGCTGTATAGCCACCCGAGCCATTTGTTACGTAAAAATTAAATGTACCACTGGTGCTTGCACCAATATATGGACTTAAAAATGGTTGTCCGATTAAATTCCATCCGTGATTATTTACAGCAGCTGCACCTGTATTGGCAAGCACTGCTACATTACGCTGTGCATCAGCCAAAGCAATCAAGTTTTTATCGAGTGTAAACGACAATACATAATCGCCTGTCAATGTGCTAGCTAAACCAATTACATACCCTTTTTTAGCTGTAAGCGTTCCACCTGCAAGTACATTTTCCCAGTTTGAACCTACGCCGTTTTGAGCACGCAATCCACCATTATATGATTTTATCCACCAGTTTGTACCCAAAGTCATGGTACCACTTCCCGAAACTTTTACAATATTGTCAACTGTCACATTAGTTGGGAACGAAACGTAATACCATTTAGCATTGTCAAATGTTTTTTCGAGTTTCAAATTACCTGTAACAGTTACTGCACTGTTTACTTTCACGTTTGGTGCAGTATTTTTATCAGCAACAAGCGTTAAATCGCCTGTAATTGCCAATGGGTTATTAACCACCACTTTACTCCCTTGATTTGCTTTCAATGATTTAACAGTTTTGCTTGCATTTACGGTTAGAGTACCACTATTCAATACAAAATCAGCTTCAGATGTATTTGCAACATCACTAATGTTGGTGTTAGAATTCAAAGCAACTTCAGTTGATTCAAAATTAGCGACTATTGTTCTAGCAGCCGATGCTGTGAATGTATAAGTAGAAGCAGTTGAAACTTCGGTTGCACCTTCAGTCCATTTGGTAAATCTATTACCTACTGATGCAGTAGCCGTAAGCGTTACTTCAGATGATTTCTGATAAGTACCTGCACCAGTTACACTTCCTTTTGCACCATCATTAGCGCTAGCAGCAATTACATAATTAAGCGTTGGAAAATAAGTTTTTGCAACACCTGCTTTTTTCATTTCTACGTTCGAAAACACAAAAGGTGAAGCACCCGGATAAACTTCGAAATACATAGGGCCATTGGCGTTTAAACGATTTAAAGCTACCCCAGCAACATTATAAGTAATAGGTGCGGCTACTCCATTGATTTTAACTGTAATAGTATGCGTGGCAGCATCGCTTATAATTATTTCGAAATCAAAAGGACCACTATTACTGTAAGGAACGTAAGTTGTAGGGCTATTCCAAGCCCACATCTGTACGGCTTCACCGTATTCGTGTTCTGGCAAAATCTGAACCTCATATTTATTTATGTTTAACATAATACATCTACCTCCACCAGCACGAGTACCCCATACGCCGTTGGAGCCCACTTTGTAGGTAGTTGTTGTACCGCCAGCATCTACTTCGGCTTTAAATTTAATGGTTGTACCCCACCATTCATAAGCAGAAGCCTTTTCGGTACGGATGCCGGTTAATGTAGCAGTAATGGCACCATCATATTTTATTTTTTCAGAGCCCGGTGTGGTTACAGTGTACCAACCACCAGTGGCATTATCGGGACCAACTGCTTCGGGCACGCTTACCGGAAACCAAGCATTGGTGCTAGAGAACATATTCATATTGGTATAAGCCGTCGGTGTACTAGTAAAATATTTTTTACTTACTGCTCCTTTGGTAACCTCTACATTGCGCATCTGAAAATCATTACCTGCAGAGTATTGGTAGTTTACAGTACAAAAATCTCCGCTCAACGTGTTTATATCGGCGGGTGTAAAAGTAGCAACTCCTTTCACTCCATTAAGCTTAACACTTACAACACCTGCAGCACTAATATTAATGACAGCAGTATTCCAACCGTTCAATTTGTATTTATGCACACTTGTTCCATAATTTGCATCAAGAAGTGTTACACCACCCGCCCAAGAGGGATTATATGCAAAAACACCATAGTAATTAAACTGAACTTTAACTCCTCCATTTGCCCAATCTCCACCTGCTTGTCCAAACTGCCATATAATTGCATTCCCACTATTTGGCATGTAAAAATCAAATTTTACAGTCATATCCTTCCACGGACCTGCAGTACCAAAGGTTGTTGCAATCCAATTGTTCCCGCCACCCCAGTTGGTTGTAGCATCGCATTTTAATGCATTTGTGGTTGCATCGCTCGACCAAGTTCCATTTTGCCCCCACCATTCACTGCCTGGTTCGGCAGCATTGAGCAATAAATTGAATGAAAATAAAAAAAGCATAAGATAAATAATTTTACTCATAACTTTACATTTTTAAAATTTATATAAAAGAATAATTGATTTTGTAATGCCAAAAATAATACTATCAAAAAGAATAGAATTGCCTTGATGTAACAAAAAATATGCTTTTTTGTAACATTTTATAAATGGCTGATATACAGTCTTTTGCCTTTGTTCTTTTGCTTAATGTAAATTGACAAAATGATTATACCTAGGATTTATAAAACATAAAAAAAGTATGAATGGAAAATTTGATACCATTCATACTTTTAGTTTATGTGAATAAAACTAGTAAATACTTGTTTAATGTTTCACTACTTTCCGAGAATATACGTTTTTAGAACCTTTCAAACGTAAAATGTATGTTCCAGCAGGATAATTGCTAAAATCTAATTGAACAGATGTGGCATTTTGAATACTTTTCTCCAGGCTAACCCCAGTAAGTGAAAGTATTTCAACTGTATAATTTTCCTTCTCAGTATTCTTATTCACAAAATTGAGTGTAGCAATAGATTTTATTGGATTTGGAAAAACTGAAATAATGTCATTTTCATTATCAATGGCACTCAGAATTGTAGTTGTTTCGTTTAATGTAATATTTGCCGAAAACGTTGGCGATTCGCCCGATACATTTTTTACTTTAAAGTAAACCGTTTTGCCGCCGTTAATTG
>JBMOHZ010000285.1:0-3791 GCA_049317585.1 Paludibacter sp. | reverse complement strand
TGCCAAGTGAAAAACGCTGTCGCAGCCTTGCATAGCTGCAAAAACCGAATCCATGTCGCGTATGTCACCCGTAATTACTTCTATGTCATTTTTCACTGACGAGCTATCCAACCAACCCCATTTATTCGATGAATTGTAATGCACAAATGCTTTTACATCATAGCCTTTTTGTACTAAAAGTTCGGTAAGATGTGAGCCAATAAATCCTCCGGCTCCAGTAACTAATATTTTTTTCATTTTTAAATTAATTCTTTTATTCCCTGTTCTAACGAAACTTCAGGCTTCCAACCTAATTCGTTTTTTATTTTACTGATATCGGCTATGGTATCCATTACCTCATTTTGACGTATTTCGTTTGTGCAGGTATATTCAATTTTGTTTTCGAAATAACTACACACAATTTCAATAAGCTCTTTTACTGAATAACTAATGCCCGAACCTAAGTTATAAATTTGCATTTCGTTCGAAACGTCCGATTGATTTATTGCTGCTAAAACTGCATCTACAATATCCGAAACATGTATATAATCGCGTTTTGGGCGGTCGTCTTTTATCGTTATTTTGCCTGTTTTGGCTTGCGAAATAATGGTTGGAATCAGAAAATCGGGGTTTTGCCCTTTTCCGTAAATATTAAACGGCCTAAAAATGGTAACTGGCACTTTAAAATCACGATTATATCCTTCGCACAGACTCTCAGCAATCAGTTTTGTTTGCGAGTAAGGATTGTAGGCTCGCGTTGGATGATTTTCGTCGATAGGTTGATAATCCGGCGAACCGTACATATACGAACTAAAATAAATCATGCGCGCTTTGTTCAATCTACACAATTCGAGCATGTTAAGCGTAGTCAGGTAATTGGTTTCGTAAAACAACTTTGGGTCGATAAAAGAAGCTGGTACAAACGATAAATTGGCCAAATGAATGACCACCTCAACACCCGAAAATGCACTAACCTCATCCCAATTTTTTATATTAATTCCAGTACTCAAGTCACACAGAATAAGCTCGTGTGTTGTTAATCGCAATTGCTCTACAAGGCAACTGCCAATAAAACCTTGGTGTCCGGTAACGAGGATGCGCATACAAGAATTGTTTTTATTAAGTTGCAAAGTTACTCAAAAAAGTGCGAAATTTAAAAACAAGCAAAACTTTGGTAAAACAAAAACGCCATTTCGAATAAAATTTGTAAAAACCGACGATGTTTACTTATCCAATCGAATATATCTATTTAAAAGATAAATTCCTATAACTAGTTCGACGCAGCTGGATTTCGCTTTTTTTATTTATATTTGCGATGTCATATTAGTATTAACCACATCAGGCATAACAAACCATGTAGCCGGATTGTATTTGTTGTAAGTTAATGAAATTAATACGCATACTTTTTTTGTTTTTCGCTGTGATTCTTCTCACGCCCTCCTGCTCGCGCATCAACAAACAGTTACTACAAGCCGAAGAACTTGCCGAAAATGCACCAGACTCGGCCATGACTATTCTTAAAAAATACTCCTACAATAATCTCTCCGATAAGGATAAAGCTTTGTATGGGTTGGTGTATATGAAAGTGCTAAATAAACTACACAGAGATAAGGATGCCTATTCGTATCTCAATTTTTCGACACGTTTTTACGAACAGGAACACACCGATCACTACAGACTGTCAATATGTTATCATAATATTGGTAGAAAACTATTTTATGAAAATCAATACGAAAAGGCAATGTTGTATTTGCTCAAAGCCAATGATTTAGTAGCCGAAACTGACCATAATCTTCTGAAAAACCAAATTATAAGAGATATGGCGGGTATCCATTACATGCAAGGAAATATTGGTCTTGCCCGAAAGTTATATTATGAGGCTTACAAATACTTTTTGAAAGTCAACAGTAAGGATAGGATTTATTCTGTTTTAGTCGGGATTGGGCGAACTTATTGCACGGAGAAGAAATATAATAAATCGTTGTCGATATACCGTCAAATTACACCTATGGCTACCGATTCGTTTAAGAAAGGCATATTAATGCAGGAACTTGGTTTAACACATTATAGAGCGAATCATCTCGATTCAGCAAAATACTATTATAAAAAATCAATTTCGCTACCTTACGAATCGTATACAATGGCATTCAGACTACAAGAGTTAGCCGATATTTATTACGATTTAGACAAATATGATTCGGCATTGTTTTACAGCAAAAAGGCATTAACTTATGCTACAATTATTTCGATTCGTCGAAATTGTTATCGTATTATTGCCAATTGTAGTCAGAATTTAAAAATGCCCGAGGCAGTTAAGGAAAACATGGGAAAATATCAGGACTGCAGTGATAGTATTATCAAAATTAATTCGCAAACAAAAGCTGTGTATCTTGAGAACATGTTTAACATGGAAATTAAGGCGACTAAATCGCAGAACTGGATTTGGTATTCTGTTGGTGCTTTAATCCTGATTATTTTGGGTAGTGTCTACATTTATATCCGCAAACACAAAAAGTCAGTACAGGCAATAGAACAAAGCCGTGCAAGCTACAACAAAGAGAAAACCGAAATGCGGAAGGATGTGCTGTTTAAAAAGCGGGCTGAACTTTTGGCAAATGTAGAACGGATTAAATCGAAGCAAAAGGGTTCGGAACGTATGGATAAGCGGGTTAAAGATACGTACAACGAGTTACTTCACGTACAGGATACGGCTCTGTTCTTTTGCGAAATGGATAAATCGTACAACAATATTGTAACTAAGCTCCAGGCAAATGCGCCTGATATTAAAGAAAAGGAAGTAATCTGGTGCTGCTTACATCTGCTCGATGTGCCCACTCACGATATATTGATATTGCTCGATTACGAAACCATAAACAGTTTGAAACGAATGAAAGGGCGCTTGGCTCTTAAACTCGGCCTCGAAAATGCCACTTTATTAAACGATTATTTGCTCCAATTGCTAACTAATGATTAATGACTGATTAAGCTTTTTATTAAACTTCTACATTTCGCATAGCCTCAAAAAGCTGTTTTTTGCCCCTTTTTTTATTGCTTAAAAATTGCTGTGTACCAATTTCTTTTTAGAGATTGGTTAACCTACTGATAATCAGCAGTGGTTGAAAATGGTTTGTGTACCATTTTTCAGCCACTTTTTTTTGTCAACACGGTGCAATTATCTAAATTAGCACCACAAACAACCATTGTTTACATAATAATAAGCAAGCATATTTTATTATTACGACAAACTATAGTACAACTAAGTTTATTGGCATGTTTACAAAAATGAATAGTACGACAACTAAACATTAACCCGCAAAATCAAACATGGTGTGTGAACTGAAGCGGTTTATTTTCTTTTTAACCTTGGCTGATACATCTGCCCCAACAAAGCAACTAAAATTGCGAGGGGCAGATGTTACTTTTACAAAACAAGTACAGATGGTCGGCGCAAGTTATTTTATTAACCAAATGGTGAATTCCATATATTTATCAATGATATCGTCAATTTTATCTTTACATGTTACGAGTTGAACAATAAATCACTGGAATTGAAGCTTCATTCTGCCGATATCAACGTTCAATGTGGCACATTTAAGCTTCAAATTGGTGAATTCAAGCATAGATTTAATATATTTCGTCTTCAGAATGCAATATTGAAATTTCTCTTTTAAATAATTCATATTTTATAAACCAATTAATTAAAAAATTTTATGTCAAATTCCAAACCAAGGGTAAGTATACCCACCAATCCGGTTCAAAAATTAGAACTTGCAGCACGTATTTTTGCCAAACACAGTGCTGAGGGAGTTGCC
>JBMOHZ010000284.1:0-3803 GCA_049317585.1 Paludibacter sp. | reverse complement strand
AACTAATAATAACGCGAAGCTAATAACGGCTTTAGCCAAATAACGCCGAAGGCTAAATAAATAGCTGCATAGCACTCTCCCCAGCATCCGCTACAAAAGTGGCAGCACCAGCAAAACGAAGATTTGGATAATCGATAAACTCTTCTTTTTTGAAGCCCATTAAATCCATCGACATTTCGCAAATTGTAATTTCGATACCTAATTCGCCAGCTTGTTTGAACATTTCGTCCAACGAAAGCACGTTTTTCTTTTTCATAAGCATTTTAATCATCACTGGGCCCATACCTGCCATGTTCATATTGGACAATGCCAAATGATTTTTGCTTTTTGGAAGCATAATGCCAAACATTTTCGAAATAAAATCTTTTCCTTTTGGCGATTTTTTGGGATCGCGAAGGGCGGAAAGTGACCAGAACGAAAAGAAAAGTTTTACCTGTGTATCCATTGCTGCAGCAGCTAACGATATAACCATTGTAGCTAAAATCTTATCCATATCGCCAGAAACCACTGCCATCGACAGTTGATCTTTGCGGTTTTTTTCGAGTTTACCAACTTTTTTTGTTAGCACATCTACTTGTTTTTGAAGCAGTTCCAATGTAGCCTCATTAGTGTTTTCCATAATATTATTTTTTAATGAATTTGATTAGAGAATTATTTCTGCAAATGTATTACAGAAAATTTTATTTAATCGGAATATTTGCGTGTAAGTAAATACATTATTTTGTGATATGCATCACAATCAAAAATAAGTCGCATGAGGTTAAAACCCCACGCTCGCAAAATTGGTCGTAGATATGTAGCTGAGTAAAAAGTTGTAAAAAAATAAATTACTTCATTTTCAAAAGTAATTTAATTACCACATCGCCACCGGAATAATCGGTGCTCACGTAGGTTGTTGTTTCTTCAGCTCCCGGCAATTGGGTTGTTGAGTCATACTTAACTTCGCGGTGCGAGTTTGTCATTTTGGTAACTGCAGCTTGCGTTTCGGCACTGTTTTTTGTACTTAACACGGTGTATTCCGAAGCAGAAGATATAATCATGGAATTGACGTTTTTCAAATTTAATCGCGTCTCATCGTACCAAATACTGCCCAATAATATCCGTGGTTTTTCTTCGTTGGTTTTTTCGTATTTATTGGTGAAGGTAGTTTTACTCCACAGTTTCAGGGTAGAAGCTATATAATTGTATTCAAT
The DNA here is from genome assembly GCA_049317585.1 of Paludibacter sp. GTDB lineage: Bacteria > Bacteroidota > Bacteroidia > Bacteroidales > Paludibacteraceae > Paludibacter. The sequence goes on along the minus strand of JBMOHZ010000284.1, from coordinate 2,610 downwards.
GGTCATCTGTTTATTCGAAATTTGAATACTTGGAAATGAGCTTTCAGTTGGAAATTCACTTCGAGTTTCGTCGGCAAAATTAATATTTACAAGATATGAAGAATCATTCAAAATGGTTCTGTTGCTTGTGTAATTATTCACAACATGCGAAACGATACTTGCATCGTTACGGGTTAAATGCACGCCCGAAACCATAAACGCATCTTTGTTGCCTTTGCTGTTGGAGTGAACGTATAAACTATTGCCATCGGCTCCGGCAATCCAGGCTGTGTAAAGATATTCAATGTCGAATACAGGCGTGGCGGTTAATTCGAACGATGCACTGAAATCCGTTCCCCAACCAACCATTGATGGACATTTTTTATTTACTAATAATAAAAAGCCAATATTTTGATTTTCTTTTACTGATTTTTCTGAACGGGCTTCAATAAATATATTATATGTAGTTGAATCTGTAAGATCAACAAAAGTAGTTTTTTTCGTTTTAGAGTCAAATTTTCCGTAATAAACTTTGTTTTCTTTGTCAATAGAATGCAATCGTTTGTAATTCACTACTACAGCTCTGTCGGGTGTTTGATTATATATTAACAACATTTTTGAAGCTAAATACGGCACTTTCATGTTAATAATGTCTTTTTGTGGACTGTTATCGGATTTATCAAAATTATAGAACAATCGTTTTGCAAAAGTACCTTCATTTTCCGGTGTTAGATTTTTGATAATATATGTATAAGGATTTCCTTCGCCTTTGTTTATTAGCGTGAATTTTTCATTTTCACCGGTTAATAAATAGCGTACAAAATCATCATATTCATCACCAATGGTTGTTCCAATTTTTTCAGTAATTTGATTATTTATGTAAGAGCGCCAGGTCCAATTAGTTGCGCTATTAGTCCAAGTGTGATTTTTTAATAAAGCAGCCATATCAAATAATGACCCTTTTCTTAAACATTGTATATAATGCAAGAATGTACTTGAAAGGTTAGCTTCAAGACTATTTACTGAGAATTTTTCAAAAACAGGTGCAGATGAGGCATTATCCCAAGGCTCACTTAGTAAATCGAAAATACTTCTCATTTTTGTGCCATCTTCAATTTTTTCTGTCAATGCTTGTTTTAAGTTATCTTCAGGTTCTGCATATTCTAATTGTGATACTAACGGCCAAACTATTCTGGGAGCTGTTGATGCATGGGCTTCTGTAAAGAAGTAATTATCAGTAAGTACTACCATATAATAGTCCTGAGTATAATGCATAAATTCGTGAGCAAGCGTTTTGCGTAAATCATCCCTATCTACAGCCATCGTTGAATTTATTTCAAAATAACCTCTTCCTGATAAATATCCACAAACACCAATTTTTCCAAATGCCTGAGTTCCAAGATTTGAAACATAAACATTAAATCTTAAATCTGGAGTTTCTAATCCTTTTTCTTTAAATTTTTTTATTATGATGTCCATATATCCAGCTATATCTTGTATTATCATTGGAGTTCCACCCTTGTCAGGATCGGTATTTGAGTTATACCATGCTTCGTGTGGTTTTTTATAATTTGAATACTGATATCCAAGATAGCTATTCCCTTCACCTGTTCCACCTCCCCATTTATAAACGATGTTTGCACGATCACTTGTATAAATATGTGTAAATGAACCATGTGCAATTTCAAACCAAGCCAATTTTGTTAAGTGATTGGTAAGAAAAAAAATTGAACTGTCTTTTAGTGTAATTCCGCCGTTATCATATACCACCCATTTGCGCAGGGTGTCATCATAATATCCGGGTTTGAGTGAAGGCAAATCTTTATCAGTAATGCTTTGCTTTTTGATGTTTTTGAGCTTTATTTGAATTGGCAATTTAAAGATTGAACCAAAACTTACAGTTACATCAAAAGCAGAACTCATTTTCATTCCTGCAGGAGGTGCAGGAGGATTATCTAATTTTACGATGGTTAACCGGAAATCTTTATCGTAAATTCCCGCCGGTAATGTAACTTCAATACTATCAATTTTAATCGTTTTCGGAACAATTGCCACATTTACTGTTCCGTCGTAAAGCACATTACCATAAGGATTTACTTTGATGGTGTCGCTCAATAGTGGTTCACAATTTACATCCTGCACACTACTGCGATAAAAGGCAGGTGTTTTGGGTGAAAGTACCAAGGCTTGCGGACTTACACTTACAAAATTCGATTTCAAATCGTTTTGAGTCATTGATTCTGACAAATCATACCACGCTTTTCCGTCGGCTGAAGCTTGCCATTTTACCGTTCCACGAACTCGCAAAGGTGGAACAAGCGTAACAGTTTTATCTTCAATGGTTTTTGCTGGAATGTTTTTGGTCGAAACTACGAAACGTCCATCATTTTTCTCCGAAATCAGTTCTTCTTCAGTTGCCAGTTGGAACGATAGTGTGTCAGTTTTCACACTATTCAGACATGGAAAGGTGTAAGTGCTGCCAAAAGCGTTAAAACTGTATGTGGGACAGGATGGATTAGAAACCGAACAATAATATTTATTTGCAATGGTTTTTTCGTCAATTATAACCGTCAGAATGGGATTTGGCGTGGTGCCTACTGCTTTGTTTTTGGTAGCCGAAACCCAATTGTA
>JBMOHZ010000283.1:0-3838 GCA_049317585.1 Paludibacter sp. | reverse complement strand
TCGAAAAAATAAAACAATCAGTATTCGAAATACTCGAAAAAGAGCCACTTGTTATCAATGCACTGCTTCGCAAATTACCTTTCAAGGAACCACAATCCCTCAACGTTATCCGATTTTTAATCGACAACGACCATATAGTTCAAAATGAATATATGCAATTGATGGTAAAGCAAAAATAAGAGTAATCAGAAAAGATTTGGTTTTTTAGTAATGAGATACGAAAACTTATCAATAATATAGTTTTCAAGCTGTTGCCAAACTGAAAGCATGCTATTGTAGTGCTCAAACAACAAATTCAAATCATCCACAATTTCTTGTTTGTGAAAAGGATATTCGTGTGTTAATATATTTCTGATTTCGCGTAGCTTAAACCAATCCTCGGCACTTTCAATAATATGAAGTTTCTCTAATCTTTGAACAATATCAATAAATGGTATTCCCTTCGTATCTTCACCCAGATTTATGAGCACTGATATAAATAATTTAGCACCCATTGCATCTTGCAATTTGGAAAAACGATATATAAACTGATCGAAAAAACTAAGCTCTTCGTCCGTAATTTTTAGATAACCTTCCATACTTAATGGAAAATAAGTCTGAATTTTTGAATAAGCGAATTGCATACGATCCAAATGTATGCGCGAAGTTTGATAAGCTTCGTTTAATTTATCGTTTTTTTCAAACAAAATCATGGCAATAATTCAATATAAGTAGATGTAACTGAATGATAAAAGCTTTCGCGGGAGCGTGTTGAAGCATTGTCGAGTACAATATCAATTTTTCGGTCGCCTATGGTTTTTTTCAAATCCACCAAAAGTCCAATCTTTCTATCGAGTGTCAATAATGTTTCAACGGCGCAACTTACAAACAAATCAATATCACCACCTTTCAAATCGTCATTTACTCTTGACCCAAATAAAAACACACGAGCGTTGCTGCCAAAATTCTTTTGAGCAAGTGTATGTATAGCTTTTATTTCGAAAGTAGTTAAACGCATCTAGTGGTTTTTAATGTGTGGCAAATATAAGTCTATTCGTTCATTATTTAAAATATGGACTGTGTTTTAACTAAAAATATTCTTAATATTTTTTCAATACACCTTAAAACCCAATTGCTAACAAGTAAAATGTCATTACTTTGCTGCAAATTTTATATCTTTGTATCCTTTTGTGAAATACAGCTATCGACATACATAAATTGCAAGGAATAAGGATCGATGAAGGAGTCCATTTTACACTATATTTGGCAATATAAATTGTTTACACAGCGGGGGTTAACCACTACCGATGGCGATAATATTGAGATTGTCGATGTTGGTAAATTGAATGCCGATGCTGGTCCCGATTTTTTTAATGCCAAAGTAAAAATTGGCGATACGGTTTGGGCTGGCAATGTGGAAATTCATACTTTGGCAAGCGATTGGAACCGACATAATCATCAAGTTGATAAATCGTACAACACTGTGATACTGCATGTTGTAAAAAAATCGGATTGTAGCATTTTTAGAGCCGATGGCGAAATAATACCACAACTGGAGTTGCACTATGCAGCGGATATTGAACAAAATTACGATGCGCTTATCAACGATAGAAAATGGATTCCGTGTGCGGATAAAATAGCGGATGTGCCAAGCGTTTTTATCCAAAGTTGGAAAAATGCACTTTTAGCTGAACGTGTAATTCAAAAAACGGAACATATTCAGGCGCTATTGAGCGAAAACAATCAGTTGTGGGAAGATGCTTTTTATGTATCGCTAGCACGGAGTTTTGGTTTCAATACCAATAGTCAGACTTTCGAAATGCTAGCAAAATCATTGCCGCTGAGCATATTGGGCAAACATAAAAATGATTTATTTCAGGTGGAAGCTTTGCTTTTCGGACAAGCAGGACTGCTCTTACCAGACGAAAACGATATATATCAACGGAGTTTGGCTAAGGAATATGCGTTTCTGAAATCGAAATACGGTTTGTCGCCCATCGATGGTTCGTTATGGAAATTGCTACGACTGCGACCCGATAATTTTCCGCATGTGCGCATTGCTCAGTTTGCGGCCATTATTCATAGTTCGTCAAAATTGTTTTCGAAAATTATCGAGAACCCCGAAATTGAATACTTAACGCAGCTACTGAGGTGCGAATCGTCGGAATATTGGAAAACGCATTATTTATTTGGCGAAACGAGTAGCCTTAAAAGCAAAAAACTAGGCAAAAGCTCTATTTATAGTTTGATTATCAATACGGTAGTGCCACTTGTGTTTTGTTATGCAACGCGTAAGGGCAACGACGAATTAAAGGAAAAAGCCTTGATGCTTCTTGAGAAAATACCTGCAGAGCGTAATTCAGTTATTACGGCCTGGCAAAATATTGGTATGGAAATAAGTTCGGCCTACGATTCGCAGGCTTTTTTGCAATTAAAAAAAATGTATTGCGACGATAAAAAATGTCTCCGATGCCGTATTGGGCATAAGGTTTTAACAAGATAGTTAGAAGTTATAAATTTGAAAATGGAAATTAAGAAATTAGTTATTAAAATATTTACTGTTTTATCAATAGGCTTGCTCGTGTATGCTTGCGCTAACAAGGCACAAGGACCTACGGGTGGACCAAAGGACGAAACTCCACCACGCGTAATGCGGTCAACACCTGTTAATGGAGCTATAAACTTTCGTAAAAAAGAAATTCAGATTATTTTTGATGAGAATGTAACGGTCGAAAAGCCAAACGAAACGATAATTATTTCGCCGCCACAAGCCAAGCAGCCCGATGTAAAAGGAAATGCAAAAGTGGTTACGGTGGTTTTCGAAGATGCATTGAAAGATAGTACCACATATACCATCAATTTTGGGAACTCCATAGTGGATTTAAATGAGAAAAACGAGTTAAAAAACTACCGTTTTGCATTTTCTACTGGCAACGAAATTGATACACTTCAAGTGTCGGGCACATTGATAAATGCCGAAGATTTGAATCCCATGTCGGGCATTATTGTGGGTATTTATGCTGAGAACAACGATTCGGTGTTTTTCAAAAAACCATTTCTACGCATTGGCAAAACCGACGAGAACGGAAAATTCACCATCGATAATTGCAAGCCGGGCAAGTACCGCATTTATGCTTTGGGCGATGTGAGTAAAGATTATTTTTACCAACCCGGCGAAACCGTTGCCTTTATCGATTCATTGATTTCGCCTTCCGCTATCCTAGAGCAAAAGCAAGATACTGTTTGGAAAGATTCCAGTACTGTCGATACCGTTAGAACCATAATGGCTGTACGTTATTTGCCCGATAATCTGCTTTTTAAGCTTTTCAAGGAAAACAAAAAACGTCAGTATTTTGTAAAATCGGAACGCAAACAAGCGCAATCGTTTCAGTTGTTTTTCAATACCACAGCGGTACAATTACCTGTAATAAAACCACTCAATTTTGATTGGAAAAACAAAGTGCTCATTCAAAAAAACGCCACGCTCGACACCTTGACCTATTGGCTCAAAGATAGTTCGGTGTACAATATCGACACTTTATCGATGACCATAAGTTATCAAAAAACGGACTCGCTTTTCCACTTAGTTCCCCAAACGGATACTATACAAGTGTTTATGCGCAAAGCCAAGGTGAACCCCAGAGTAAAAGTGCGTAAAACGGAACGCCCCGAAACGGTACTTTACAAAATAAACTCCAATGCTTCGTCAGCTTTCGATATTTACAATCCGCTAATACTCACATTCGATGCTCCGCTGGATACGGCAAACCTTACAAAAATGAAATTACAACTAAAAGTGGATTCTACCTTTAAAATACTGCCTTTAAACTGGCGACAGGTGGATTCTACACGTATGCTA
>JBMOHZ010000282.1:0-3849 GCA_049317585.1 Paludibacter sp. | reverse complement strand
ATTTTGATGCTCCAAGAGTGGTTGATAACTACAAAAATTTCCTTGTTGAAGAAGTAGCACCACATATTGCCAACAATGGACAAGTAATTATTCACGGACATACCGACATTGTTGGAGGTAGCGAATATAATATGAATCTGTCAGAGCAGCGTGCTACCGACATTATGGAAATTCTTCAAAAAGCCACCTACGATGCTGGTAAAACAGGTATTGTGTACGATGTAATTGCATTTGGTATGGATGCTGAAAATGCACCTTTTGGGAATAAACTACCCGAAGAACGATTTTATAACCGAACTGTGATTATTGACATTATACAACCGAAATAATTCTTCAGAAAATGTCCTAATTTAAAAATTAGTTGTATTTTTGTCCATTATTCAATTAATTGGTTTTAAAACTAAAAAAAAAGCATCATGGCAAAATCAGAAGACGCAAAGAAAAACGTTAAAAAGGAAGCATTAAAAACGCCTAAAGAAAAAAAGGAAGAAAAACGATTGAAAAAAGCAAAGAGAGACTAATTTCTCAAACATATGTACAAAAGTGAGCGGGTGACTTAAAGTTACCCGCTCACTTTTTTTTATTCAGTGAATTATGTAACAAACAAATTAAACAATGTAACCCCATAGGAACTAAATAACTGCATCTTTGTATTAAAACAAAAAACTATGTTCAAGCTTAGAACCATTGCACTATTAGCAATAACAACAGGTATTATTTTGGGATTTTCATCGTGTTTAGTTGGCTTACGCCACGATAATGGTTATCATCGTGGACTGTTTAAGAACCATCACACTTACAACACCAGAGTTTACAAACCTTATCCAGAAAATCATCGGATCTACAAATTGAAACCTTTAAAAGAAGTACGTAAACATGATGATAAAAGGGATAAAAGTAAAAAGAACACGTGGAATTCGAAGAAATAGTTCGGGGATGCCCTAAGTTCTGTCGACGTGAGGATTTATAATCGATAGTTTATATAATTTAAGTGCTAGTTATTCAAAATAAGAATCCAACCATGATAAAAGTAAAAAAAGAAGGTATTATCCTCGAAAAAAGAGATGTGGAATTTGAAAAAGCAGGTGTTTTAAACCCTGCAATTATGAAGGAGGGCGACAGCGTTCATATTTTTTACCGTGCTGTAAGCGAAGGTAATCATTCCACATTGGGATATGCCCGATTAGACGGACCTTTGCATTTAGCTGAACGTGCTGATGCTCCTGTATTTGTACCCGAAACGGAATACGAAACGCATGGTGTAGAGGATGCTCGCATAACTAAAATTGATGATTTGTATTACATGACCTATACTGGTTATGATGGTATAAATGCACGAGGCGCTATGGCTACTTCTAAAGATTTGAAAAAGTTCAAACGGCATGGATTAATTGTCCCACCTGTTACCTATTCGAAATTTGTGTATTGGGCCGAAAAAAACGGGATGGTTAACGAAAACTATTACCGTAATCATAAATTTTATTATCAAGAAGCCGACCCCGATAAAAAAATGATGTTGTGGGATAAAAACGTAGTTTTCTTTCCACGTCGTATCAACGGGAAATTAGTATTTCTGCATCGCATTCGTCCTGGTATTCAGATTACATCTGTCGAAAACTTAACTGATTTAACACGCGAGTTTTGGAAAGATTACTTCGCCGATTTTCATAAGTATATTGTTATGGACCCTTTGTATCAGCATGAGTCTGATTATATAGGAAGCGGTTGCCCACCTATCGAAACTTCAGCCGGCTGGTTACTTATATATCATGGTGTAGAATCAACCGAACGGGGACTTATTTATTCGGCTTGTGCTGCTTTGCTCGATTTGAATGATCCCTCAATCGAGATATCCCGACTTCCTTACGCACTTTTTTCGCCTCAATTCATTTGGGAACGACGAGGTGAAGTCAACAATGTAGTTTTCCCAACCGGAACAGCACTTTTTGGCGATACACTTTTTATATATTACGGAGCAGCCGACGAACGTATTGCCTGCGCATCCCTAAAACTATCAACTTTAATACAAGAACTCTCTTTAAATATTCAACCCCATGCGCCACAATAACAATATACAGCCTTTAATGCAGATAAATACTCCAACTATTGTTTTACCTAAAAGTTCAACAAAAATTGAGAATTGGCTAGGTAACGCAACACCTGAAAAAGATAAAAATCTACCCGAAATACTTTTCATAACCTCGTTTCCACCTCGCGAATGTGGCATAGCTACCTACTCAAAAGATTTGATTACAGCATTGAAAATGAAATTTGGTACTTCGTTCGAAATTAAAATTTGCGCCCTTGAGTCGGGCAAAGTTACATACGAATACCCCGATCAGGTTACGTCCATACTTGACACTTCCGATCAGCAATCGTTTTCCAAAACTGCACTCTTTATTAATCAGCACAAGGAAACGAAAATTGTTGTTATTCAACACGAATTTGGTTTTTTTAAAAACGAAGAAAAGTCGTTTGTTCAATTTTTATATGAATTAACAAAACCTATTATTGTTGTTTTTCACACAGTATTACCACACCCCGACGAGCGATTAAAATTGTTGGTCCAAAATATTACCAATGCCTGTGGAGCCATTATTGTAATGACCAACCATGCAGCACAATTATTAATAACGGAATACTTTATTCCAAAGTCAAAAGTATCCGTTATTGCTCATGGCACTCATCTTGTGCCTCATTTAAACAAAACGTCTTTGAAAGCAAAATATCACTTAACAGGTAAAAAAGTAATGACTACATTTGGCTTGTTAAGTTCCGGAAAAAGCATTGAAACAACTCTGCTGGCTATGCCCCAAATTTTAAAACAAATACCAGATGCTGTGTTTTTGATAATTGGAAAAACACATCCGGAAGTGGTTAAAAACGAAAACGAAAAATATCGACAGCAATTACATAACATTGTAAACGAGTTGAAAATAAATGACCATGTACGATTTATCAACGAATATTTAGAACTACCTAAATTACTTGAATACTTACAACTAACTGATATATACCTTTTTACTACTAACGACCCTAACCAAGCTGTGAGTGGCACGTTTGTATATGCTATGAGTTGTGGTCGTCCCATCATTTCAACCCCAATACCGCATGCCAAAGAAGTGCTAAACGAGGATACGGGTATAATTATTGACTTTCAGAACTCTGAACAATTAGCCGAAGGTGTAATTGTGCTACTAAATAATGATGACTTGCGCAAAAACATTAGTACCAATATTCTACAAAAAATTGTATTTACAGCTTGGGAAAACTCAGCTGTAGAACATGCAAGTCTTTTAAAAAAACAGATAGGCAATAAGTTGAAAATTAAATATCTAATTCCTGAGATAAAATTAGACCATTTGGAAAAAATGACTACTGACATTGGTATCATTCAATTTTGCAAAATAAATCAACCCGATTTTAGCACCGGATATACACTCGATGATAATGTAAGAGCACTAATTGCTATGTGTATGCATTTCGAAATTACAGGAGAATTAGACGATTTGCATCCTATTTACACGTATTTAAATTTCATCCAGCAATGTATACAGCCTGGTGGAAATTTTTTAAATTACATGGATATTAATGAATCATTTACTGAACAAAATTATGAAACCAATTTAGACGATGCCAATGGTAGAGCTATATGGGCACTTGGTTTTTTGATTTCAAAAAAATCAATTTTGTCTGATGAAATAATTTCAACAGCAATTTCAATTTTCGAACAAACATTGCCTCATGTCGAAACTATTCATTCTACACGAGCCTTGGCTTTTATTATAAAAGGGTTTAGTACATGACAAAAATTATATAGCGATATAATTATTTGATAATCAATAAAAT
>JBMOHZ010000281.1:0-3859 GCA_049317585.1 Paludibacter sp. | reverse complement strand
GATTCAACATCGTTTTCAATGGATCTGATTGAATCTCTATCGAGCAATTCCACAGCTGATACAGGTGCCGATTTTAATAAAAATGTAGCATCGCAAGCATCTTTTATGGTGTCGAAAATCATCATCGTGCAGGTTTTGTGCTTCTCGTCCACTATGGTTTTAAGCGTGACCGATGATATAAAGCCCAAAGTGCCTTCGGACCCAACCATAAGGTGTTTAATAATTTCAATTGGGTCGTCGAAATCAACTAGTGCATTGATACTATAACCTGTTGTGTTTTTTATTTTAAACTTGTCCTTTATTTGATTGTATAATGCTTTGTCGTTATTAATTTCGCTGTGTAAATTAGCAATTTCCGTAATCAGTTGGGGATGGTTTTCATAAAATTGTGCAATACTTTTTTTATCGGCTGTGTCAAGTATCGTACCGTCGTAAAATATAATTTTGATATCAGAAATGGTACGATATGAATTCTGAGCAGTGCCACAACACATTCCACTGGCATTGTTTGCCACTATTCCGCCAATCATAGCAGTGGATATAGAGGCTGGATCAGGGCCAATTTTTAAACCATACGGTGCTAAAAGCGAATTTGCTTTTGACCCAACAATTCCTGGTTGTAAGGTAATGAGTGAGTTTTTATTGAATATTGTATAATTTTTCCAACCATAAGTAGCCACTATAAGTACTGAATCGGAAATAGCCTGCCCCGACAAACTTGTTCCGGCAGCTCTAAATGTTACAGCTATATGGAGGGCTGAAGCTTGTTTTAAAACTTCAGCTACTTCAACTTCGCTTTGAGCTAAAACAACCACCTCGGGTATCAATCTGTAAAAACTGGCATCCGTACCATAAGCTAGCCGTTTTGCCTTATTGGTAATTATCCGCTTTGATTCAATTGATTTCCGTAATATGGTAATCAGCGTTTGGTATTTCAATTCCATAAAATAATAACGAGGAAATAAATAATTTGGGTGTCAAAAAAAATAGGCGATGCTACAAAACAAAATGTGCCGTTAATTATTTTGTTAATTAACGGCACAAAAGTAACTAAATTTAATCAATAAAAAATCTTTAAATTCTTAATTTCCCATGTGGCAGATGAACTTGCAGTACATGTATATTGATTTTTATACTATTTATAAACAACAAAGTTTCGCACTTCCCAAGTACCGGCCTTTGTTGGTGTTGATAAATATTTAAATGCAATTTTGATATTTTTATCTAAATAGCTTGCTAAATTAATCTCACCAGAGCTAATAAAATTCCAAGTATTTCCAGCTGGATATGTAGGGATAGTTAATTGTGTCCAATTTACACCATTATCTGAAGATATCCAGAGGGTCATTTCGGTTGTAATATTTGCTGAAATTACAAAATTTATGGCATGTTCAAAACGTAACTTAGCACTTGTTTGACCAATTAAACTTATGTTTGGTGAAATTAGCCAACCTTCAGCCGCATTATTTGTAGGGTTTTTAAATCCAGTAGCAACCATACCAAAACTAGCTGAAGTGCTCCAAACTGAACTGAAACCAGCTGGCAAAAGTACATTATTAACTGTAAAACTACCTTGACGTGAAGGCATAAAAGTTTCAGAATATATGGCCTCAACTGGTTTTATACCTCCTGTGGTGCCATCTGGTAAAACATAATAGGATACATTTTTGAGTCCCGGACTACCAAAATAGGATTCAAGCGTTCCATACAAGGTAACTTTTTTGCCAATTAAAGTTTTATTTGCGGGCAGATTTAATGCTGTACGCACCACACCAACAGGAAGTTGAACAGGCATACATTTCGATAAATACAAACCATTCACTGTATCAGCAATAAGAATATTGGTAGCTTGTGTACAGGTATCTGAACTAAAAATGAAATTAGTGCTTGTTCCCGACCATAAATACCCAACAATGTACCCGCGAACACAAGCTGCAACTGACCCTGTACTACCTTGATTGGCAAATGCACCAGCTAAATTGTACGGTAATAATTCGGTGCCTTTTCCATTATCTTTGTTGAATGCAACTCCCTTTTTTACCTGAAAATTTTTAATTTCCCAGGTTCCGCCTTTTATCGCAGTTGAAACATATTTAAAAGCAATTTTAATTTTTTTGCCAGCAAAGCTATTTAAACTCACTTGCCCACAACTGCTAAAAACATAGTTTCCTGGATCAGGTAATAATTTTACTGGGAACTGTACCCATGTAGCCTTCGATGGAAGACTATCGGTGATATAGTTTTCAGAAATCCACATCGTTGATTCAATTGATATATCACCCATTAAATGGGCAACATAATCAAAAGTAATATATGATTCAGGTACATTTATCAAATCAATTTCAGGCGAAATCAACCAATCTTCATTGGCATAATTCTTTTTTTCTGCAACGACATAGCCACTCATGCCTGCATACGCTCTGGAATCAATTGTCCAAATCTGATCTCCTGAAACATTATAAGTTGAGAATTTTCCGAAACTAGATTCAAATGTTTCCGAAAAAATCAATGATTCTTCAGTAGGTTTGATTGTCATAGCCGAATCGTCGAGATTGTTACAGGCCGAAAACCAAAGGCTTGAAGCTGCTGCAATGCTTATATATAGATATTTACGTATCATTTTTTTTAAATTTTACAGGTTGATTAATTAGTTCGATTTAAGACTTGTGTGATAACTTTCGAAACCCTTACCCAAATCGCTCATAGTACGGATGGTTAATTGATGATAAATTTCGGCAGTAATCGATGATGGATTTACATCTGCTTTTTTATCGTTGTACCAACCTACAATGGCAGTTATATTTCCAATATTGGCTGATGGTGGCAAAACGTTTTTTGCAAATTTGGCAAACTCACTCGTTGATACAAAAATGGAACCTGTTGGATCCTGAATTTCGCGCGATTGTGGGTAACCTACACCATTGGTAGAAGGTGCAAAAATATAATCTATATCGTTTTGGATTAGAGCAGGCTTATTAAAATCAGCACCCCTTCCTGTAAAGAAAGCATTTTTAATACACACTAATCTATTTATAATACCAGGGCCAGCTGTTTTAATTTGAGCAATAGTCATGGTGTCCACTTTAACCAAAGTAGTATCAGGCATTCCATATGCATGTATGGCTTTCATGGCTATAGGAGGTGGAATACGTCCTGGCTCAAGTCGGTAAACGGTGTTTGTTTTAGCTGTATTTATTTTTACTTTATCAAGATTCACAAAGCGTACACCAATTTGAGGTGATTGTGCATATTTCCCTAAACACAAACCGTTACACCGTATCCAAACGCGTTGTCCCAGAGGATATAAGCCTGAAAGCCCACTTGCATCAACCGATATTTTAATTGCCTTTCCACCAGGAAACAACTCTTGTACGGTCATAAATTTATAAACATTTCCTTCAACGTCGGTCGATGTTACAACACCACTAATCACTACTTCGCGGTTAGTTTTTGATTTAATGGTATCAGCTGTAAATAATCCTGCTTTTTTACCTACAGTATCCGTATATACGTCGTTGTTTGTCATAAACGTATCGAGCAATTGCTGTATTGTAAATGTTGTAGTCAACGAATCACCCATAAGTTGACTTTGCGGAATTGGTTCAAAATCTGTTTTGGCACACGAGGCAAATAGGACTATTGCCAAAGCCACTGCTGTTTTTATTATCGTATTTTTCATTTTCAATTTTCAATTTTCATTTTTTTTTAAAACCGTAATCCAACATTAAAGAACATGTTCAAGCCCCAGGCATAATAATATTTATTTGGGAAACGATTAAGTCCATTTACATCAATAGCTTTGTCGTTTAATGGTATTCGTGCTTGTTGATATCCGCCGGTAATTAAGCTTTTATTATTC
>JBMOHZ010000280.1:0-3861 GCA_049317585.1 Paludibacter sp. | reverse complement strand
CAATCAAGCTGTTTTTGCAAATGAAGTTTTTACTGAATCAGAACAGCTTTCTACTGGTGAAAGGTATAATGAGTACCTAATGGTGTCGTTGCGAACAAAAGAAGGTGTGAATTTAAACTATCTCAAAAATAATTTCGAGACTAAATACGTTGATAATTTTGAATTAATTGCTACTAAATATGTAAATGATAAGTCGTTGATAGTCAATAATGAAAATGTGTATTTGACAACAAAAGGAATTTTGATTTCGAATTTGATTATCGAAGATTTTATTGTAGTGTAGTTTTTATTTTTTAATATAAGCATTCCTTTTGTTAGCTTTTATTTCCTTTTGTGGTTGATTATTTTTTAAAATCTTAATTGGTTTATGTTTTTGACTTTTCTCAAAAAAAATATTGTACTTTTGCAATTCATATAAATTACGGATAAAAAATGGTAAACAAATCACAGAAAAGCGATTTTAGATCAAAGTTTTCACGTTGGTTTTGGATGTTATTCGGTTTCGGACTGCTTTCAACGGTTCTTATGTTTGTGTTTATTGTAATTGGTTGGATTGGCTATTTGCCTGCAATCGACGAATTGCAAAACCCAATAAATAAATACGCTACCGAGATTTACTCTTCTGATTTGCAATTGCTAGGCCGTTTCTCAAAAAGCAAGGAAAATCGTGTCAAAGTGGAATATAATGAAGTGTCGGAACATGTGGTACATGCTTTGGTATCGACCGAAGATGTTCGTTTTTACGATCATTCGGGCATAGATGGTATAGCTTTGACTCGTTCATTTGTATTTCGTGGTTTATTGCAGCGTAAAAGTTCGGGTGGTGGAAGTACAATTACTCAGCAACTTGCCAAACAGCTGTATTCCGACGAAGCCCAAAATTTTATTCAACGTGCATTTCAAAAACCTATTGAGTGGGTTATTGCTGTGCAACTCGAAAGGCTTTATACCAAAGAAGAAATTATTACACTCTATCTCAATCAGTTTAGTTTTTTGAATAACGCAGTTGGCATTAAATCGGCTGCTCAGGTTTATTTTAATACTTCGCCCGCTAAACTTAAAATTGAAGAAGCGGCTACTCTAGTTGGAATGTGCAAAAATCCTTCCTATTTTAATCCGGTTAGATACAACGAGCGTACTCTTAATCGCCGTAATGTGGTGTTAAATCAGATGCGCAAAGCTGATTATATTACCGAAGAACAATATGACTCATTGAAAGTGCTTCCGCTCACTCTCAATTATCAACGTGCCGATCATAAATCGGGACTTGCTCCTTATTTTAGAGAATACCTACGACAAATTTTAATGGCTGACGAGCCTTCGCGTAGCGATTATGCTAGTTGGCAGGACGAAAAGTATAAAGATGACCTTTGGCAATGGGAAAATAATCCACTTTATGGTTTTTGCAATAAAAATACAAAGCCTGATGGTTCGCCATATAATATTTATGTTGATGGTTTAAAAATTTATACAACCATCGATTCACGTATGCAAAAATATGCCGAAGAGGCTGTTGCAGAACATATTGAATCGTTGCAAAAAACTTTTTTTAAAGAGAAAAAAGGTCGTTCATATGCGCCGTTTTCGAAGCGAATTAAACCCGAAGAAATGGAAAACATATTGAAAAACGCAACTAGACAATCTGAACGATACATGCGTATGAAAGAACAAGGGTTTAGTGCCGAAGAAATTGATAGATCATTTCGCCGAAAAGTGGATATGCAAGTATTTTCGTATGCAGGTCCTTTAGATACTTTAATGTCACCACTCGATTCTATTCGTTATAATAAACATTTCCTACGTTGTGGATTTATGTCGATGGAACCTAAAACAGGTCATGTGAAGGCTTATGTAGGTGGACCTGATTTTACACACTTCCAATACGATATGGTTACACAAGGTAAACGCCAGGTTGGTTCTACAGTAAAACCATTTTTATATACCTTGGCTATGGAAGAAGGTATGTGGCCTTGTGATCAAACAACTTGGAAACCAATAACTTTAACTACGGGTACTGGTTCAAGTTGGAGTCCAAAAACTACAACCAAGGGACGTAGAGTAGGGGATGTAGTTTCTTTAAAATGGGGACTTTCAAATTCGGATAACTGGATTTCAGCCTACCTTATGGGGCTTTTTACACCCGAGCAACTAGTAAAGCTGATGCATTCATTCGGTATACGTGGTTATCTCGATCCTGTTGTGTCGATTTGTCTTGGTCCGTGCGAAATATCAGTTGCCGAAATGGTTGATGCATACACAGCATTTCCAAACAAAGGTATTCGGGCAGAACCAATGTATGTCACTCGTATTGAGGATGCTAATGGCAATGTGATTGCAAATTTCACTCCTAAAATGCAGGAAATTTTAAGCGAATCAACAGCCTATAAAATGATTTATATGATGCGTGCAGTAGTAGATGGTGGTACGGGTTCACGTGTGCGTTCAAAATATGGTTTACGTATGCAAATGGCTGGTAAAACTGGAACAACGCAAAATAACTCCGATGGTTGGTTTATGGGATACACACCAACTCTTGTATCGGGCGTATGGGTTGGAGGTGAAGACCGAAGCATTCATTTTGATAATATTGCCGAAGGTCAAGGCGCAAGTATGGCATTACCTATATGGGCTTTGTATATGAAAAAAGTGTACAGCGACTATAGTTTAGGTATTTCGCAAAGCGAAGTTTTTGAAATTCCCGAAACATTCAATGTAAACCAAGGTTGCGAAGAAAATATGTTCCAGTAGAAACGAGGCGTGCATCGTTTCCAAACCTGTAAGTATGAAAAAATATCTATTGCTCTTCTTTTTTTGTTTTTTTCATTTTCTGGCTTTTAGTCAGTGGAATACGGAACGTATTCTGACTATTGGGCGAAATGCTTTGTATTTTGAGGATTATGTGCTTTCCATTCAATACTTCAATCAGGTAATAAAAATTAAACCCTATTTGGCTGAACCTTATATGTATAGGGCTATGGCTAAAATTCAACTTGGCGATGATCAGGGTGCCGAATTAGATGCCACCGAAGCTATTGAACGCAATCCATTTTTGCCCGAAGCATACTATGTTCGTGGTTATGCACGCCGTAAAGCAAATAATTATACCGAAGCAATTAAGGATTTCTCTATAGCTTACGATTTCAGTCCCAATAGTTTAAATCTTTTATTAAATCGAATGGATACCTACATGCGTTTTGAAAAATACAACGAGGCCATGAACGATTTGAATACCTATATTCGCCAAAGTCCAAAAAACAAACAATTGCTTTACGAAAAAGGAGTGATTTATTTGTTTATGAAAGATACGCTAAATGCTGAAAAAACATTTACTGACTATGCAAAATCGGACAGTACCAATGCTCAAGCTTGGAGTGCTTTAGGATTATTGAAGTTGCAAAAAAATAATGTTGAAGGTGCATATATTGATTACAGTCGTGCCATTAAACTAAAAAGCACAAACCCTGGCGATTATATAAATCGTGGAATTGTAAACGTTCAGCGCAAAAACTATCGCGAAGCGTTAAAAGACTACGATAAAGCCATTCTTTTAGATAAAAAAAGTCCTTTGGCATACTATAACCGAGGTTTATTGCGTGCCAATTTGGGAGATAATAATAATGCATTAGCCGATTTGGAAAAAGTTGTGTCGCTGGACACAACTCAAATGGAAGCTTTTTATCGAAAAGCTGTTATTCAAAATAGCCTTAAAATGTTTAAAAAGTCAATTGCTGATTTTGATAAAATAATTGCCAAACATCCCTACTTCTTACCTGCTTATTGGGGTGTTGCAGAGGCGTATGATGGCTTGAAAAACAAGAAAGATGCATTTCGATATCGGCAAATGGCTTATAATATTGAACA
>JBMOHZ010000279.1:0-3866 GCA_049317585.1 Paludibacter sp. | reverse complement strand
GTTAGCGTCAGTTTTAACAGCACTCGATTTACGCGAATTGTCGAACAATGAATCTACTGCTTCCTGAAGCATACGTTTTTCATTACGTAATATTACCTCCGGAGCTTTAATTTCGATCAAACGTTTCAGACGGTTATTACGGATAATAACACGACGGTATAAATCGTTCAAATCGGAAGTCGCAAAACGACCACCATCGAGCGGCACTAAAGGACGCAATTCAGGTGGAATAACTGGAACGATTTTTACAATCATCCATTCTGGTTTATTGCGCAAACGCGAAATACGGAACGATTCAACTATCTGTAAACGTTTTAACGCATCATTTTTGCGTTGTTGCGAAGTATCGGTATTGGCACGGTGACGAAGTTCATACGACAAAGCATCCAAATCCAAACGAGCCAACAAATCATGTACAGCATCGGCGCCCATTTTGGCAATAAATTTATTCGGATCCGAATCTTCGAGTAATTGGTTTTCGCGTGGTAACGCTTCCAACAAGTCAAGATATTCCTCCTCAGTAATCAATTCATTGTCAACAATATTTTCGCCATTATCTGCAGCACCAGCCTGAATAATTACATATTTTTCGTAATATATAATTGCATCCATTTTTTTGGTTGGCATACCAAGCAAATAACCCATTTTATTAGGTAACGAACGGAAATACCAAATATGAGCTACAGGCACAACAAGTTGTATGTGTCCCATTCGTTCACGACGCACTTTTTTCTCAGTAACTTCAACCCCACAACGATCACAAACAATTCCTTTGTAACGAATACGTTTGTATTTACCGCAATGACATTCGTAATCTTTGGTTGGTCCAAAAATACGCTCACAAAACAAACCATCACGTTCAGGTTTGTAAGTACGGTAGTTGATTGTTTCGGGTTTGAGTACCTCTCCACTTGATAATTTTAAAATTTCCTCAGGCGATGCAAGCCCAATAGTTATCTTATTAAAATTATTCTTTACTTTATTATCGTTTTTAAAAGCCATAACTTTTTTTCCTTATTCTAAATTGATACTCAAACCTAAACCACGAAGTTCGTGTAATAAAACATTAAGCGATTCAGGAATTCCTGGAGTTGGCATTGGATCACCTTTTACTATTGCCTCGTAGGTACGAGCACGACCCATAACATCATCCGATTTCACAGTCAATATTTCTTGAAGAATATGTGCTGCACCAAACGCTTCTAGCGCCCAAACCTCCATTTCACCAAAACGCTGACCACCAAATTGAGCTTTACCACCCAATGGCTGTTGTGTTATAAGTGAATATGGTCCGATTGAACGAGCATGCATTTTATCTTCGACCATGTGACCTAATTTCAGCATATAAATTACACCTACAGTAGCAGTTTGGTCAAATTGTTCACCAGTACCACCATCAATAAGATATGTTTTACCGTAACGAGGCACACCAGCTTTATCAGTCCATTCGTTTAGTTGATCTAGACTTGCGCCATCAAAAATAGGAGTTGCAAAAGTCACACCCAGTTCTTGACCTGCCCAACCTAAAACAGTTTCGAAAATCTGTCCTAAGTTCATACGCGAAGGTACACCAAGTGGATTAAGAACTATATCAACTGGAGTTCCATCGGCTAGGAATGGCATATCTTCTTGGCGAACAATACGCGAAACAATACCTTTGTTACCATGGCGACCCGCCATTTTATCACCAACACGAATTTTACGTTTTTTGGCTATATATACTTTCGCAATTTGTACAATTCCGTTTGGAAGTTCATCACCAATAGTAATGTTAAACTTCTGACGTTTGATTTGTGCGTCGAGTTCTTTATATTTGCGCAGATAATTCATAATTAAACTCTTAACAAGTTCATTTTTATGGTTATCTGTAGTCCATTTGCTTATATGTACAGCCGAGAAATCAATTTCGCGAACACGTTCAATAGTAAATTTACTGTTACGTGAAATAATATCTGTACCTAAAAAGTCTTTTACTCCAGCCGAAGTTTTATCAGCTAACAATACCATTAATTTTTCAATTAAAGTTTCGCGCAATACACTTGCTTGAGCTTCAAACTCTTCGTCCAAACGAGGAAGTACAGCTTTATCAGCCAATTTTGATTTACGGTTTTTCAATGCTTTTGAATACAAACGTTTACCAACAACTACACCCGAAAGTGAAGGAGTAGCTTTTAACGATGCATCTTTCACATCACCAGCTTTGTCACCAAAAATAGCACGAAGTAGTTTTTCTTCGGGCGAAGGATCTGATTCTCCTTTTGGAGTAATCTTACCAATAATAATATCACCTGGCTCAATACGAGCACCAACGCGAATTATACCATTTTCGTCCAAATCTTTTGTAGCCTCTTCGCTTACATTTGGTATATCCGAGGTAAACTCTTCGATACCACGTTTTGTTTCACGAACTTCCAACAATTGTTCCACTACGTGAACAGAAGTGAATACATCTTCGCGAACCACACGTTCGTTAATAACGATAGCATCCTCAAAATTATAACCTTTCCATGGCATAAAGGCCACTTTTAAGTTTTTACCAATAGCTAATTCGCCATTTTGAGTAGAGTAACCTTCAGTTAAAATCATTCCAGGAGTTACAATATCACCTTTGCGTACTAAAGGACGCAAATCGATTGTTGTATTCTGGTTTGTTTTCATAAACTTTGGCAACTTATATTCTTTTATTGGCGATTCGAAACTTACAAACTCGTCTTCTTCTGAACGGTTGTAACGAATCTTAATACACTCAGCATCAACATATTCAACTACACCGTTACCTTCAGATGCAATTTGTGTACGAGAATCGCGTATCAACTGACGTTCAATACCAGTTCCCACAATAGGAGCATCGCAACGTAACAATGGAACTGCCTGGCGCATCATGTTCGAACCCATCAATGCACGGTTCGCATCATCATGTTCTAAGAAAGGAATAAGAGCAGCAGCAATAGATGCAATTTGCGAAGGTGATACATCCATCAAATTTACTTCTTCGGGCACTACCACAGGGAAGTCAGCTCCCAAACGTGATTTTACTTTTGCACGAATAAATGTACCATCTTCACGCAATGGAGCGTTTCCTTGTGCTATTACTTTGCTTTCTTCTTCTTCGGCAGTAAAATATTCGATACCTGCGGGTGTAATATCAACTTTGGCATTATCAACAAGGCGATATGGCGTTTCAATAAAACCTAATTCATTGATTTTGGCATATATACACAATGATGAAATAAGACCGATATTTGGACCTTCAGGTGTTTCGATAGGACACAAACGACCGTAGTGCGTATAATGTACGTCACGAACCTCGAAACCTGCACGCTCACGTGACAAACCGCCTGGTCCGAGAGCAGACATACGACGTTTGTGCGTAATTTCAGCTAATGGATTCTGTTGATCCATAAACTGCGAAAGTGCATTTGTTCCGAAGAATGAATTTATAACTGACGATATACTTTTAGCATTGATAAGGTCAATAGGCGTAAACACTTCATTATCGCGAACGTTCATACGCTCACGAATAGTGCGTGCCATACGCGACAAACCAACACCAAACTGATTGTAAAGTTGCTCACCTACTGTACGTACACGACGGTTACTTAAGTGGTCAATATCATCAACATCAGCTTTTGAATTAATAAGTTCAATTAAGTACTTAATAATTTCAATAATATCTTCTTTAGTAAGTACCTTAATACCTGGATCGATAGAAAGGTTTAACTTACGATTAATACGGAAACGACCTACATCACCTAAATCGTAACGTTTTTCGGAGAAGAATAGGTTATTAATAACCTCACGAGCTGTAGAGTCATCGGCAGGTACAGCATTACGTAACTGACGATAAATATACAATACAGCTTCTT
>JBMOHZ010000278.1:0-3896 GCA_049317585.1 Paludibacter sp. | reverse complement strand
CCATTTTTCTCACCAATAATCTGGTGCCTACGGTAAATGCCTTCGTACTTGGCCAATGCTGCTGCCGAGGTTTGGTTGCTTACGCCCAAATGGCTCACAACCGCTATAGCCGACAAGGCATTTTCCATGTTGTGACGACCAACTGTGTTCATTTTTACAGACGTTCCATCAACTTCAAAGTTAATTTCGAAACCGTTTTGAACAAAATTGGTTGCTTTAAAACCAGCTTCGATACCATCGGTTACAGCAAAATCGTTGGCAGCATTTACCGAAATTTCGGCAGCCAATTTATTGGAGCGGTTGGTTATAAAAATCTCTTTCGTATTATCGCGGAAAGTACCGAAAATCTGCATCAACTCATCAATTTCTTGGTGATCCTTGTCAATATTCAGCAGCAAACCAATTTCGGGGTGGTACTGCACAATTGAACCATCGCTTTCGTCGGCTTCAATTACCAACCATTCGCCTTTGCCTACTTTAGCATTTCCAATTTTTCCTTCGCGAATAATACTTGTTAGTCCTGCACCACTAATAATGCTTGGCTCGAGTCCCGCAAACTGCAGAATATCGAAAATCATGGCAGACGTGGTGCTTTTGCCCGATGTGCCGCCTACAGCTATTGTTTTTTTACTGTCGGCTATGAGTGCCAACACTTGTGACCGACGAAGAATAGTTATATTGAGTTCTTTGGCCTTTTTCACTTCAAAAACCGTGTCTTCAATGGCTGTGGATACAACCACCAAATCGGTTTTATCGGTTATACCACTACCATCCTGCAAAAAGCAATGAACGCCTTCGGCTTCGAGTTTTGTACGGGTTTCGTTTTCAACATCAGGCTGAAAATAACGGTCGCTACCACTTACATTTTTGCCTGTACCACTTAAATATTGAGCAATAGCGCTCATACCTGTGCCAGCTACACCAATAAAAAATATATTGTTAAAATCGTTGATAGTCATATTGTTATAAATTTTAATCAAGTTAATTTTTTCCGATTACAAATGTAGTAAAAAAAACAGAAACCTAAATATATTTTTGATAAAGTAGAATTTGTATCTTTGCATAAAATATTGATTACCGCTTTATGTCAAAACCTGCAATAACTATCAGTGGGCATTACAAATCACTTGTATTGTCGCACGAGAACCTTTTTACATATACCGAGCGTTGCCAACTAAAGCTACAACTAGCATCGTGCTTTAAAATTCAAAACTTCTCCAACGAACAGGTAAGGGCATTTATGCAATTAAAAATTGCTATTGTTGATGCATTGCTTAACGAGGTAGGTTTGGGCAAGGCGGCAGTAATTAGCGTTCTTTTTCAGGATTTTATTACTCAAAAATGTATTACGGTTGAAGAACTCGAAAAAACTTTTTCGACCAATATAAGTGCCATTACAAAGGGTTTGATACGTGTGCGTGAATTGTATGAACGTAACACCTCGCTCGAAACCGAAAACTTCCGGAAATTATTACTCACTTTTGCCGAGGACGTACGCGTTATACTCATAATAATTGCTACTCAGCTTCAAAAAATGCGAACGCTCGATACTGAGCCCGACGAATTACGCATGCAAGTAGCTCGTGAGAGTTCATTTTTGTATGCTCCATTGGCGCATCGTATGGGTTTGTACAAGATAAAAACGGAGTTGGAAGATTTGTCGTTAAAACACACCAATAGAGATATATACAAAGACATTGCTCATAAGATAAATGAATCGAAACGATCGCGCGATAGTTATATTCACGAATTTATTTCGCCATTAAAAGAAAAGTTGAACGAGCTGGGATGCACTTTCGAAATTAAAGGACGTACAAAATCGATTCATTCCATTTACAACAAAATTAAAAAGCAAAATACGCCATTCGAAAACATATACGACCTGTTTGCTATTCGCGTAGTTTTTGATGTGCCTATCGAGAAAGAAAAGGCAGTTTGTTGGCAGGCTTATTCCATAGTGGCCGATATGTATCAACCAAATCCGAAACGCTTACGCGACTGGCTTTCGATTCCAAAATCGAATGGTTACGAAAGTTTGCACACTACGGTGCTTGGCCCGCAAAATAAATGGGTGGAAGTTCAAATTCGTACGGTGCGTATGGATGAAGTGGCCGAAAAAGGACTTGCTGCACACTGGAAATACAAAGGCATTAAGGGGGAAAGTGGCATGGACGAATGGCTCAAAAACATTCGCGAAATACTTGAAAATCCGGATTTGAATGCCGTGGATTTTATGGACGAATTTAAACTCAACTTGTACGACAAGGAAGTGTTTGTATTTACGCCCAATGGCGATTTGCATAAATTGCCCAAAGGTGCTACTGCGCTCGATTTTGCATTTTCCATACACTCTGGTTTAGGATGTAAATGCGTGGGAGCCAAGGTAAATGGCAAGAATATGCCTATAAAATACGAGCTAAATAATGGCGATCAGGTGGAAGTGCTCACATCACCCACACAGAAGCCAAACCAGTCGTGGTTGCAGGTAGTAACAACTTCGAAAGCAAAAAATAAAATTCGTCAGGCGCTCAAAGAGGTGGAGTTTAAAGATGCCGAACTTGGTCGCGAAACTTTGGTTAGGCGTTTCAAAAACTGGAAAATTGAACTCGACGAAGGCAAACTATCCCGCTTGGCCAAAAAGAAAGGATTTAAAACCGTAAGCGACTTTTATCAGGAATTGGCGCGCGAAAAATTGGACGTACTTGCCATGCGCGATGCCTACTTGGATTTGGACAAGAAAGAACTAAATCCCGATATGGTTGAAATGCGCAGTGCCGATGGTTTCTCGAAAGAAAAACACGGTCGCGAATCGGACAACAAAGAAGATGTATTAGTGATTGGTCAGGATTTGAAAAATGTTGACTTTAAACTTTCGAAATGTTGTAATCCTATTTATGGCGACGATGTGTTTGGTTTTGTGGCAGTTACTGGTGGTATTAAAATTCACCGCACCGACTGTCCTAATGCGCCACAAATGATAGAACGCTTTAACTACCGCATAGTTAAGGCTAAATGGTCGGGCAAATCCATTGGTTCGCAGTATCCCATTACGCTTCGCATAGTGGGACACGACGATATTGGCATAGTTACCAATGTAACATCGCTCATTTCGAAAGAAAAAAGCATTGCTTTACGTTCCATTTCGGTGGATACCAATGCAGGATTATTTCAGGGTAACCTCACCATAATGGTTAGCGACAACAAAGATTTAGAGCTGATTATCAAGAAAATAAAATTGGTAAAAGGTGTAAAAAATGTTTCGCGATCGTTGATAATATAACGAAATACACTTATTTTTTAAAGTTCCCTGTTTTTTTGTACTTTTGCAACACATCAAGTAATTCTGTATTGAGTATGACTCCTCCATTTCTACAGCCCAACGACCAAATTCGTATTGTTTCGCCTTCGGGCGTAATTGACCCTACTTATATTGATGGTGCAATAAAAGCGATTACAAGTTGGAGATTACAAGTCACCGAAGGAGAATTTGCTAGGGCAGAGTATGGACGGTTTGCTGGTACTCAGGAGCAACGGATAGCGGATTTGCAGGCGGCTTTGGACGATGCTGATGTGAAAGCCATACTTTGTAGCAGAGGTGGTTATGGTGTGGCTCAAATTATTGATAAACTTGATTTTAGCAAATTTACTGCTAATCCCAAATGGCTCATTGGTTTTAGCGATATTACTATTTTACACAGCGCCATTTCAAATTTAGGAATAGCATCTATTCATGGTATAATGGCAAAGCACCTTACAGAACTGCCCGCATCAAGTGAGTTGGTGCAAGGGTTGAAAGATATACTATTTGGCACTTTACCTCACTACACAATACCTACACACCATCTAAACCGAAATGGTAGTGCGCAAGGAAAATTGATAGGTGGCAACCTCTCGGT
>JBMOHZ010000277.1:0-3940 GCA_049317585.1 Paludibacter sp. | reverse complement strand
ATTTTAATATCGTTAGCTATTTTAATTTTTACCTCGTGTAAAGGAGAAGATCCTATTTCAAACAGTATAAAAACACCTGGCTCGTTAGCAGTAAATGCCACAACAAGCTCATATAGTGGACAATATGCGCCACATCATGTCGCAGCAATTTGGATTGAAAGTAGCACTGGAACTTTTGTGAAAACACTATTGGTAAAAGCTACACAACGTAAAGTATATCTGACCAATTGGCTAAAAGCAACGTCGACTGGAAATTCTATTGATGCCAGTACTGGAGCTACATTAAGTAATCATGGTGTATTAACTTGTACTTGGAATGGGAAAGATGTGAATGGGAATGTTGTTGGTGATGGTTCGTATAATGTATGTGTAGAATTTACCGAAAGTAATGGTACCGGAAAAAATGCTTCATTTGCATTCGCAAAAGGTTTAACGACTGATAATCAAAGCCCTGCATCAAAATCAAATATTTCAGGTGTAAGTATTAATTGGACACCTACTCCAACACATTAAAACTAAACATTAGAGTTTATAATCAGTTTTTCGAGTAACACACAACGCAAGCCAACAAGTATTTATAGGTCAAATATTTGTTGGCTTGTTAGTTATGATAAAATCTATATCCATTTAACATATATAACAACAGGCATTCTTTGGTAAATAAATGTATTTGCACACCATATATTACCGATTTAATAAAAGATTGAACGATAATTATTCTTCTTTTTTCTTTCTTTTGAAAAGCATAGTTACCAAACTGCCACCAGCAAGTATTGCCATCAAAATACCGCCATCGATAGGCACCGACATACCATCGGGTGGTAATTCAGGATCATATCCAGGGTGTGTACCACCATCCTGAGCAAAAATAACAACCGAAACCAATAAAAGAGCAACTAGGAGTGTAGCTTTCAACAACTCTCTTCTACTAATAAAATTACGCATTGTTTTCATTTTTATAATTTTAAAGGGTTAATTTTAATTGATAAAAATCTTAAATAAATTTTCTAAAACATTCTGATAATACTTATTATAATATAGCCTAAACTTGTGAAAAACGATAATTTGGACCAATTAATCTCATTTGGCTCAACTACATATACAGTATCGCCTATATCCAATAATTTAAATTTACGTTTGGTAATATCATCCGAGTATATATCTTTTACTGAAATCTCTTCATAACTTTGGTCGGCACGAATAATAATAATTTTCTTACATCTTTTAATAAACTTAATGCCACCTGCCCTACTTATTGCATCCATAATACTTATTTTCTCGAATACTGGCACCTGTCCCGGCCTATTTACATAACCAATCACATTTACTATTTGACTTGGCAACTCACTGATAAATACCGTTACAATTGGATTTAGTACATATTTACCCACATTATCGGTCACTAGTTTTGTAAAACTTTTTACTGTCATGCCCGAAGCTTGAATACTTCCCAAACCCGGAAATTGAACATATCCATCGGGAAGAACAATAATACGTTCTAAACTAAACTCAGGATGCCCCATAACTGCAATCGAAACAACATCGCCTTTTTTAATAACATAATTGTTATCAACACTTTGTGCATTTGAATTGCTTGTTAGAAAAAGCAACATACAAAGTAAGCTTCCTATTTTCAATACTCGTTTCATCTGTTTATAATTTTTAATAAATGACTTGATCTCTTTCTTTTCGTTTTTCAAGATAAGTTCTAATTTCTCGTTTTCGCATCATTTCGAACGACGGCAAATCGGGATAATAAAACAATTTTGAACCTTCGCGACTATAATAGCCAGGTACATTTCCGTACGAGAAACTTGGTGAACTTAAAATATCCTTGTAAAGCATAGTCAAGAACTCTGTTTTCATATCGGTTCGGAAAACATTTTTAAAATTCTCAATTACATAAAGTTGATCTCCAGTGTTTAATTTTTTAAATGAGCGCCTCATACCTTCTAACACATAGCGCTGACGCTGATTTCGCATTTCGTAAGTCATTTCCATTAAAGCTGGCTCAACCTGAAAATTATCTTTACGTACCAAATCTTTTTTCTTTTCACTTTTTACATTCATTTTTAGATTCCGCCAATTCAAAAAACGTATATATTCCCAAGCATAATAACCATCTATATGGCTTTTACCAGGTGTTAGATTGTATTCGCTGGCATAATCTATATCTAAATTTACATCTACTCCGCCAAGTAAATCAATTAAATCGATAAAATTAAAACGATCCTGAATTAAATAAAAATCAATTTTCTGTCTTAGCGAATGTTCCAAAATACGCATTGTTGGATAAATATCGAGCGTAAAAAACAAATCAATCAGTCGGTACTCAGTATTTAAAAACAAGGCGCTTTGTGGTATATGAATAAAATTAATACGATGAAACTCAGGATAATAATTTATCAACACATATACTGCCGGAATTCCGATATACAAAATACTGTAACATTTAATTTCTTTTTGTTGAGCTGCCTCTACAACTTCCTTGCTTAAATCCTTGTACGACAAACGTATAGTTTGGTTTATTTGGCTAATGAATTCGTATCTTTTTTTATTGCTCGACGACCCTTGACAAGGAATATGATACACCGAATCATTCATCACTATTTTATCCATTTCAACACGTGCAGCGTCGGCGTTAATTGAAAAACCTTTCGACATACGAATTAGCATTGCCAAATCGGAACCTTCGCGCATGGTATAAACCGCTCTCTTATTAACACATCCACACGATGCAACCCGTATTAGTCTATTTTCGGTTGTTTTACGATTAAGAAAAAAAAACAAACCAATTGAAAGTAATAAAAGCAATAATAGTATTATCCAAAACCACATTTTACGTTTTTCGTAAACGGTTTTTTTGTGTTTTCTCTTTTTACTTGAATCAGCCATCGAACAAACAGTTTATTATCGTTACACTCTATAGATTACCTGCAAGTATTTCCTTTTCAATTTTCACAGCTTTTTCAACCGATTGCGGATCTGCAGTATTCATGTCGTAATTATCAACAGAAGGTAAATACACTACATCGCCTTGTTTTAAATTGTATGGATTTACACCTTTGTTCTTGTTAACCAAATAAATATATACCCAAAACTTTTGGTTTCCAAAATGTGTTAAGGCTATTTCGTCAAAACGTTTTTCGGTAGATACAATCACACTATCCATGTTGGTTTGTGCTGCGTATTCACTTTCAAATTTGGCTGTATTATTTACATTTACACTTGATACTTCATCATTGTTTACTTCAATTTGACTTGGTTTATGATTATCAAATGGAAAAAATGAATTTTTATACAAATAACTTACAATGGAGATTAAGCCTATAACCGATAAAATAATTACAAACAAAATAGATTTACGAGGGCGCTTGATTTTAGCCAATAATCCTTTATTGTTTTCTGCTTCCTTGTAATAATCGCGAGCTGAATAATTATAATCATCGTAAGCTCCACCTTGACCTTCGTAAAAATCATTGATTACGGCAGCTATATATTTGGTATTAAATGCAGTAAGCATTTTAAATAGTTTGTTAAGCATAGTACGTGTGGTACGACGCAAGCGAACAATTACAAAAATACCATCGATATAATCAAAGAAATCAACAATATCAGGAATATAAATAGCAGCTGGCGTATCAAAAATCACAATATCGTAATTGGCGCGTGCCCACTCTATAAACTCAACTAATATTTTGTTATTATAAAACAATTCCTTATGTCCATCAGCATTACCAGCATTTACAAAATGCAAAGAATCAATTTCGGTAGGTTTAATAATGGTTTGTAAATCGCATTCGGACATTAAATAATTACTCAATCCTATTTCGAATTCGGGTTCTACTTTAGAGCTTAATTTGGGTGAAAAGAAATCCATATCCACCAACAAAACACGCTGACTTTTATTTGCAATGGCTGCTGCCATTTTCATACTAAC